>WLEM01000099.1 GCA_009704285.1 Actinomycetota bacterium | reverse complement strand
CACCCAAATACTTAAACAATGATTGATTAGCGCTAATTGAGGCTGCTCGAGCTGTAGCAAGAGATACTCCTAGTATTGCATTGGCTCCTAATGCAGACTTATTTTTTGTACCATCTAATGAAATCATCTTTTGATCAATAGCTCTTTGATCTGTGGCGCTCATACCAATTACAACTGGAGTTATTTTTTCAATTACATTTTTTACAGCGCTAGTAACACCTTTGCCTAAATATCTTGAGCCACCATCTCGCAATTCAGCAGCCTCAAAAGCTCCAGTAGAGGCACCGCTAGGGACAGCGGCTCGACCAACACTTTTATCCTCCAATACAACTTCAACTTCAATAGTTGGGTTTCCTCTGGAATCAAGGATCTCTCTTGCGTTTACTACTTTTATCTTTGACACTAAATTTCCCTAACTATTTTTGGTAACTGAAGTGAGTAATTTAATTCTACCTTGTCTCATGCTCTTGAATCTGAGCAATTAGGGTTTTGGTGGCGCTTCGAAGTGCTGCCTCAGGATCTAATCCTTTTTCAACTGCTTGGCTGATTAATCCTAGAAGTATCTGACCAAACTGATCCTGATTAATCTCACTTGGAAGTGAGATTGGTTCAGAAATTGGCAGATCATAGTTTAATTTATTTAGCCGATAAATTACTTTTGTTGCTAGCGGTAATGCTGGTTGAGCAAGTGGGACACCATCTATTGCTGAGGTTCGACCTTTCTCAGCCGCTTTTTGCTTCTCCCAGTTTTCTAATACATCTTCGCTGCTATCAACTGAAGTGCCGGCAAAAACATGTGGGTGGCGTCTAATCAATTTATCAGCAACTGATTTTGCAACATCTTCAATATTAAATGGTTGTGTGGCATCTTCCTCAGCCATGCGAGAGTGGAAGTAAACTTGTAATAGAAGATCACCCAACTCTTCCTGCATAGCCTGTCGGTCATTATTCTCAACAGACTCAATAAATTCATATGACTCTTCTAAAAGATACTTCAAAAGTGATGTGTGATCTTGTTCGGCATCCCAAGGGCAACCACCTGGTGAGCGAAGCTTGTCCATCACCTCGCGAAGCCTTATGAGTTGAGAACTCATTATTATTTTATGGAAGTGGTACTACTGCGCCATCGGTAGCATCACTTGCTTCAATTGATGCATTTTTTGGATTCCACTTACCGTATTTAGGATTAACTGTTACTCCTAATTTATTGGCAGTGTCCACGACTAATTTATCAATATAAAGTGGCAACTCACTTTCAGTTGCGCCAGATTTAATAAAGTTATCTTGGAGTCTTTCGGAGATGATCAATACCTTTAAATATGGATCAAGGTTTGATGCCGGCAAATTTGCACTTACTAGTGCGGCAGGTAACTCAGCTGGACTAGCTAATCTAGAAATTACATCACTTCTTCGAGCTGCAATATCAGCAAGTGAAACATCAACAGCCATATCTTTAGCTATTTGATCCATTAACACTCGTAAAACAAAAAACTGAGCTTGGTCTCGGAGTAACTCTGGGCCATTTACTAGGTTCATTTGTGATGTATCAACAGTTTTTCGGGCTGCCAATATCTCATCAACAGATTTTTGGATCGAAGTTGCACTGAACTCTTGATCTCCCACCTTCACACCAGAGCTCATACTTGAGCAGCCAGTTAGTAATACAACTGCAAGTAATGATGGGATCAATTTCTTAAACAATTTCTTCCTCATTCTCTCTTAAGTAGAGCTACTAGGTTTTAATGGCTGGATTAGTTCTTGAAGTACTGAGTTAACCCAAGCAAGGGTAGAAGTATCTCCTACCGATGCACTTTCTATCCAATTAGGGCTAACCGGCCTTGCCACCAAGAGGATTTGGGAAGCAGTTTTATATATAGAACCGGGATAAAGTCGAGTCAGTTTAATTTGAGCTGACTCAGGAAGGTATACCGGGGTAAGGCGCAAGTTCTTTCCTGAGATTGCAATATCAGTAAGCCCTAAACTTTTTGCAAATAATCTCAAGGATGCAACCGCCATCAACTCTTGAGCTGGTGCTGGAATTGGCCCAAAGCGATCCAATAATTCAGCACTTATCTCACTCAAATCCTCATCATTGTGCGCATCTGCAATACGACGATATAAATCAAGTCTTAATCTTTCTGATTCTATGTACTCAACAGGTAGATGTGCATTTACTGGTAACTCAACCTTGCATTCATTGTTTTTTGGTTTTTCATCAAAGTATCCGGTCTTAAACTCCTCAACCGCATCAGCCACCATTCTCATGTATAGATCAAAGCCAACTTCAGCAATGTGTCCTGATTGCTCACCCCCCAGTAAATTTCCAGCTCCTCTAATCTCTAAATCCTTTAGTGCTACTTGCATTCCAGCTCCAAGGTCAGTATTTGTTGCGATCGTAGTTAAGCGATCGTGGGCTAACTCTGTGATCGGTTGTTCAGTTGGGTATAAAAAGTATGCATATGCGCGCTCCCTACTTCTGCCAACTCGTCCTCGAAGTTGATGTAATTGTGATAACCCAAACAGATCTGATCGATCCACTATCAATGTATTCGCATTTGGAATATCAATTCCACTTTCAATAATCGTGGTGCAAAGCAGTAGGTCAAAATCTCTATTCCAAAAAGATAAAATTACTTCTTCTAATGCCCGCTCATTCATCTGTCCATGAGCAATACCGATTTTAACTCCCGGCACTAATTTTTTCAGACGCTCAGCCACCGCTTCAATACTTTCAACACGATTGTGAATGAAAAATACCTGTCCATCTCGAAGCAGTTCTCGGTTAATTGCTGCGCTAACCTGCTTGTCATCATATGGACCCACATAAGTTAACACTGGATGTCGCTCCTCTGGTGGGGTAGTTATGTTGGACATTTCTCTAATCCCAGTAATTGCCATCTCGAGAGTTCTTGGAATTGGAGTAGCTGACATGGCTAAAACATCTACATTAGTTCGAGCTTTTTTTAACTCCTCTTTGTGTTCGACGCCAAATCTCTGCTCCTCATCTACAACAAGCAACCCCAAGTCAGCAAAGATCACATCTTTTGACAACAATCTATGAGTTCCAATTACTACATCTATCGCACCAGATTTAATTCCGGCAATTACTTCCTTGCTTTGAGCTGGGGTATTAAATCTAGACAGGGCTGCTAATTTGATTGGAAAGCCAGAGTAGCGAGTTGAAAATGTATTGAAGTGTTGTTGAACTAGCAAAGTAGTAGGTACCAAAATAGCAACCTGTTTTCCATCTTGTACTGCTTTAAATGCAGCTCTTACAGCAATTTCAGTTTTGCCATATCCAACATCTCCACAAACAATTCGATCCATTGGGTTTGGCTTTTCCATGTCCCGCTTAACCTCATCAATTGTGGCTTGCTGATCGATAGTTTCAACAAATGCAAAACTATCTTCTAGCTCTTTTTGCCAAGGTGAGTCTGGTGAAAATGCAAAGCCAGGGGCACTCATTCTGGCTGCATAAAGTCTTATTAATTCAGCAGCGATTTGTTTGATTGCTTTTCGTGCTTT
>WLEM01000098.1 GCA_009704285.1 Actinomycetota bacterium | reverse complement strand
TTTCCACTTCCTAGCGATCAATGGCCAGCAGTGCCTTGGCCCCCTGTTTAGTAGGAGATAATTAACCATGAACCCCTGGCCTAAACCTCATATCGCTCCCTTGTCTGGTTTGAGTTTTCCAAGTTTAAAATTAATTAACTCACGAAAAGTGATGACAACCATTGAACCAGCCACGCCTTTTAGAATCTATGTTTGCGGGATTACCCCTTACGATGCAACTCATTTAGGTCACGCGGCTACCTATGTCGCCTTTGACTTAATCAACAGGTACCAACAATTAGCCGGCAATCGGTTGGATTTTGTTGAGAATATAACTGATATTGATGATCCTTTATTGGTAAGAGCTAAGCGAGATTCAATCGACTGGAAAGTTCTGGCTGAGAACCAAGTTGATTTATTTTTAACCGACATGACTGCGCTAAGAATAATCCCACCTAACAATCTGGTTACAGTCACTAGTTCAATGAAGATAATCGAAGATTTCATAACCTTGCTAGATCAAAGAGGCTTTTTGTACCAGATTGAAAATGATCACTACTTTTCGGTAGAGAGATTTTTAGAGGATATGCCGCTGTCAATCGATGAAGCCATAAAGATCTTTTCTGAAAGAGGAGGTGATCCAGATCGGCCGGGCAAAAAACATCCATTAGATCCAGTTGTTTGGATGGCACACCAAGGAGATGATCCTTCTTGGGAAAGCAAGTTTGGTTTGGGAAGACCTGGTTGGCACGTTGAATGCACTGCGATTGCAGTTCACTATTTGGACAACGTCAATTCCGATCCAATCATTCAAATTCAAGGCGGGGGATCTGATCTTATTTTCCCACACCACTACATGAGCGAGCAGATTGTTAGAGCAGCTTGTGGTCGAGGATTTGCAAATAATTATGTTCATTCAGCGATGATTCATCTTGATGGAGAAAAGATGAGTAAATCAAAGGGAAATTTAGTTTTCGTCTCTAAGTTATTGAGTCAAGGAATTGATCCGATGGTAATCAGATGGGCATTGCTTAGCGGACATTATCAGCAGGATCGTTCTTGGAGCGATGAATTGCTGCAGAAATCAACCTCTGAAGTTTCCCTGCTGCGATCAGCATTAGCACAAAGTGAGGTTGCTGAAACAAAACAATTAATCCAATCAATTATCACCGATCTTGCAAACAATTTAGATACACCAGCTGCACTTACTCGCTTGATTGCGTGGGCAAAATCATCTCAAAGTTCTCCAAAAGTAAATGAATCTGGTCTCGTATCAAGGGGGATTGACTCATTGTTAGGTCTTGCGCTCTAAGAATAGAATTCATTGACCTGCCACTGCGGTAAACTAAGTTAGATGGAAACCCTTCGTAATGCGCTTAAACAGCGTGTGGTTATTGCTGATGGCGCCATGGGCACAATGCTCCAAGATAAGAACCCCTCACTTGCGGATTTCCAACAGCATGAAGGATGTAATGAGATCCTAAATGTTACTCGGCCAGATATTGTTAAATCAGTTCATGCTCAATATCTAGAAGCAGGAGTTGACGCAATTGAAACCAATACCTTTGGCGCTAATTTTGCGAATTTAGCAGAGTATGGAATCGAAGATCGCATCTACGAATTGGCATTTGCTGGAGCAAAAATCGCTCGTGAGATCGCGGATCAATTCTCGACCCAGGAAAAACCCCGGTGGGTATTGGGCTCCTTAGGGCCTGGAACAAAGCTACCAACTTTGGGTCACACCAGTTATGAAAAACTCAAGGATGCTTACTTAACCGCTTCAAATGGTTTGATAGAGGGCGGTGCAGATGCCCTCCTAATTGAAACAACTCAAGATCTACTGCAAGCAAAGGCAGCGGTGAATGGTGCAAGAGCTGCGATCGATAAATCGAAAAAAGATATTGTATTGATTGCTCAGGTAACAGTTGAAACGACTGGAACTATGTTGATGGGATCTGAGATAGGCGCTGCATTGAATGCATTGGAACCACTTGGAATTGATTTGATCGGCTTAAATTGCGCAACTGGACCTGCTGAAATGAGTGAACATTTAAGAGTTTTAAGCAAAGGTGCCAGCGTTGGAATTTCTGTTATGCCTAATGCAGGTTTACCCATACTGGGCGAAAATGGTGCGCATTACCCACTTTCTCCGAATGAGTTAGCGCAATCATTGAAACAATTCGTTAATGATTACAAAGTAGGTCTAATTGGTGGATGTTGTGGAACAACTCCTGCGCACATGAAAGAGGTTGTTCGAGTAATAGACCAAATGCCGATAACTCAAAGAGTGGTGAATCGCGAAATTGGCGCATCTTCTTTATACCAGTTTGTACCTTTTAGACAGCAAAATACTTATCTATCAATTGGCGAGCGAACAAACGCAAATGGATCCAGGGCATTTAGGGATGCATTGCTTGCTGAAGATTGGCAAACCTGCGTAGAGATAGCTAGAGATCAAATTCGCGATGGTGCCCATATGTTGGATCTTTCGGTTGATTATGTTGGTCGCGATGGCGTGGCTGATATGAGTGAATTAGCTTTCCGATTCGCCACAACCTCCACACTTCCAATCGTTCTGGACTCTACCGAGCCTGCCGTTCTTGAAGCAGGATTAAAACAATTAGGTGGTAGATCAGTTATCAACTCGGTCAATTACGAAGATGGTGACGGGCCATCCTCTCGATTTGCACGGATTATGCCTTTGGTTGTCGAACATGGCGCGGCCGTAATTGCACTAACTATTGATGAACTAGGTCAAGCTCGCGATGCCGAGTGGAAATTAAAAGTGGCCCGAAGGCTTATCGCAGATCTAACAACTAAATGGGGAATGCGAGTCGATGATATTTTGATCGATTGCTTAACTTTTCCCATAGCTACCGGACAAGAGGAAACCAGACGTGATGGAATTGAAACTCTAACGGCAATTAAACTACTTAAAGAAGAGTTTCCTGGGGTTCAAACAACCTTAGGAGTGAGCAACGTATCCTTTGGACTCAATCCTGCCGCACGGATTGTTCTAAACTCAGTTTTCTTGGCCGAGGCAGTAAAAAATGGTTTGGATTCTGCCATTGTTCATCCTTCAAAGATCACTCCGATAAATAGAATTCCCGCTGAACAATTAAAGGTTGCCTTGGATTTGGTTTATGACAAGAGAGAATTCGATGGAGAAGGCAACATCACTTATGATCCGTTGACAAAATTCTTGGAATTATTTGAGAATGTAAAGGCTACCTCTACCAAGGAAAGTCGGGCTGCGGAGCTGGCTGCCCTTCCGCTAGAAGAAAGACTTCAACGTAGGATTATTGATGGCGAAAAAGTTGGCCTCACCGATGATCTTAAAACAGCAATCGAATCAGGAATTCCTGCACTATTAATTATTAATGATCATTTATTGGCTGGCATGAAAGTGGTTGGAGAGTTGTTTGGGAAGGGTGAAATGCAATTACCTTTCGTTTTGCAATCTGCTGAGGTAATGAAGAGCGCCGTTGCATTCCTGGAACCATTTATTGAAAAGACTGATGATCAAGGCAGAGGCAAGATTTTACTTGCAACTGTAAAAGG
>WLEM01000097.1 GCA_009704285.1 Actinomycetota bacterium | reverse complement strand
TGCCGTTCCCAGACTAACCACAGCAAAGATTGAATCAGCCCGCAAGGCTGCCAACTAACCCTCACCCCTAAGCGGGGTTGTGGTGGGCCCATCAGATAGGGCAGAATTCAGCACAATTCAAGGAGTTTGGTGTGGGAGTAGTCGACTTCTCATATGAAATTCTCTTGACCTAAACCTAGGAGAGTAAATGAAATTAAATCGCATTTCCAAGGTAGCGCTTGTTGCTACTGCGGCTGCGGGCCTAGTTGCTGGTGCATTAGTACCAGCTAACGCAGCAACCCGTTCCACAGTTGTAATCGTTACCAGCAACGCATTGACTGGTTTAAACCCATCAGTGGATGCAATGAATTTAACAATCAATGGCGATGTAAATTACTTACAAAGCTTTGGTTTTTATTACTACGATAACTCACCAAAGCTTGTAAAAAATCCAACCTTTGGCAGCTACCGAGTAATTAGCCAAAAGCCATTTAGAGTTCAATACACGGTAAACCCAGGCAAGGTCTGGTCAGATGGCACACCAATTACCGCAGTTGATCTACTACTTACACACGTAATTAGCTCAAGCTCATACTCACTTGGTGCTGGATTAGGTGACCCTGAATCTCAGGATGTTGCGCCAGGATTTAATTCCGGTGGCTACGGTGGAGTTTATGACGAACACCATGTTTATTTGCCAACATTGTCTGCAGACAAGATGTCAGTGACAATTGAGTACGACACAGCTATTCCTGATTGGGAGATCAACGCCCCAGGACCATCTCCAGTTCACGCACTTGTTCATATGGCAGAGGGAAAGAAGTCTCTTCAAAATGCTGCAGCAAATCTTGCTGCTAAGGCCAAGTTTGAAAAGGCTTTCTATGCCTATGACAAGAAGCTTATGGCAGCCATGGGCAAGGTTTGGTCAAAGGATTACAACATCAAGGAAGTTAACGCCCAAACCAATCCATTACTTCTAGTTGGTAACGGTGCATATATCCTTCGATCTGTTGTTCCAAATGGCACAATTACCTTGGTTGAAAACCCAAGACACAAGACAAATCCTTCTGGTCCAAAGACCAATGGAATTAAGACTATTCAATTCAGAATCATCGACAACGCAACAGCAGCAGCACAGGCTTTGCGAAATCAGGAGATTGATATCTACGCTGGGCAACCAACAGCTGATTCAGTCGCATTGTTGAGAGCAATTCCAACTGCAAAAATTGTTGGTGGAAGCAGCTCATTCTTTGAGCACATTGATCTGAAGATTGAAAAGGCATCTGGAATCAAGGAAGAGTACACAGGTCCATTTGCAGGAGATAGCCAAAAAGCTAAAGATCTTCGAACAGCTTTCTTGTTGATGTACCCAAGAGATGAGATCGTTGAAAAGGTCTTCAAACCTCTTAATCCTTCATCAGTAAGAATGGATTCTCCAATCGTGTTCCCAAGTGAGCCTGGTTATGCAGAGATTGTTAAGAACTCTGGAATCTCCAAATTCACCACAGGTACACAAGCAACTCGTGAAGCAGCAGCACTTGCTTTGGTGCGTAAGCACTCAGCAACTGATGTAAAGATCAATCTACTTTGGGGTAATCCAGATAACACTCGTCGCGCTGACATCATGCAATTGGTGAGAGCAGCCGGAAAGCGTGCTGGATTTGAAATTAACGCTCCTGGAGTTCAGGGTTGGTCAGCCTTCCGAAGCGACAACAAGTGGGATGCTCATCACTATGCATTTGGCAAGAGCGCGCTTGATCAAAAGGGCAACGCAGCTCTCTACTGCACAGTTTGTACTGCAAACTTCCTTGGTAATTCAAACGCCAAGATCGATGCTGCAGAGAAGAAGCTTGGAGCTACTTTGTTGAATGCAAAGCAAAGATTGGAGCAGTACACAATTGTTGAAAAAGAGCTATACAGCAATGCTGTAACTCTTCCAATCGTTCAATTCCCAGAAATAGCTGGTGTAAATGGCAAACTTCAAAACATCAAGTATGGCCCACTTTCACCTCAGATTGTTTGGAACTTCTGGGAGTGGAGATACACCAATTAAGACCATAAGGTCTTAAGGATTAACTGCTTAGTAATAAGTAGTTAGAAGCAGTAAGTTAAGTGGCGTTCAAAGAAATTTGAACGCCACTTAATATATTATTTAGCTAATTTACTAGAAGGTTGAGATCTATATGCTCGCATATGTAGTTCGCCGCCTAGGTGCTCTAGTAATGATTCTTTTTGGTTCAAGTTTTATTATTTATAACTTAACAGCTATCTCATCAGATCCTTTAGAAGATCTTCGTTTAAGTACGGCGCCAAATCGCGATCAATTAATCCTGAATTTAACTCGCGAACTACGTTTAGATTTACCACCGCCAGTCAGATACTTCATTTGGCTTAGAGGCGTTTTAGGTGTTTTTGTTGGCAGAGCAGATTTTGGCCTAACAAGAGAAAACCAACCGGTAATTTCAGAGATTGTTGGTGCCCTTCCTATCACTGTTAGATTGGTGTTTGTCGCAACAATTGTTGCCATTGTTCTAGGAATTGGATTGGGAATTACCTCAGCCCTGCGTCAATACTCAAGATTTGATTATTCAATGACATTTTTTGCATTCTTGCTTTACTCCTTACCAATTTTTTGGGTAGCAGTCTTGTTAAAGCAATTTTTGGCAATTGACTTTAACGACTTTCTTGTTTCGGCTCAGATTTCACTGCCGGCAATAGTTTTTGCAAGCACTGTTGTTGGATTTTTCTGGGCTGCAATCTTTAGTGGATCTAGAAAGAGAGTTCTTCTGGTCTTTAGTGGAGTTTTTGTCGTAAATTCAATTTTTCTATCCATAATTAGTGCAACTAAATGGTTTCTAAATCCAACACTGGGTCCGATTGTAGTTTTGCTTGTTGCTGTTGGTATTGCCTTCGGTATTACTTATCTATCAGTTGGGTTGGAGAATAAATCGGCATTAAAGAGCGCCCTGTTTTCAGCTGTATCTGGCTCAATCATTTATTTTCCGGCGCAAATACTGCTTGATTCAAACAGGCCAAGAGTTGGTTTGTTACTGATGTTTATCCTATTAGTTGGAGTAGCTCTTCTTGGATCAGTTATTTTCTCTCGGATTGATCGAGGACCAATCATTCGCACTAATGTCATTACGGTAGTGATTATTGGCCTGCTAATAGTGGTAGACAAGTTGATGCAAGCCTGGCGACCTTTCATTGAAAGTGATGATATTAATTTTCGACCAGTTTCAACTTTTGGACAGAGCACAGCTTGGTTGTTTGAGGTTCCCTTCTGGGTTAGATCTCTAGATATTGTTATGCATATGATTTTGCCAACAATTGCACTGACACTCATCTCATTTGCCGGCTATATTAGATTCTCACGTGGAACTTTGCTGGAAGTTTTAAATCAGGATTACATAAGAACTGCTCGAGCAAAAGGTTTAACTGAGCGTACTGTAATCATGCGTCACGCATTCCGAAATACCATGATTCCAATGACAACAATTATGGTAACGGATATTGCTGCGATTGTTGGCGGTGCGATTATTACTGAAAGAGTATTTGGATGGTATGGCATGGGAACTTTG
>WLEM01000096.1 GCA_009704285.1 Actinomycetota bacterium | reverse complement strand
GTTACACCCTTGGTAATTCAATTCGTCGCACCTTGTTATCTTCAATTCCAGGAGCAGCTGTTACTGGTATTCGAGTAAACAACGCGTTGCATGAGTTCACAACCCTAGAAGGTGTAAAAGAGGATCTAACTGAGATCGTCCTAAACATCAAAAACCTAGTTTTATCTTCAGATAATGATGAGCCATCACTTCTTTACATCCGTAAAAATGGTGAGGGAATTGTTACCGGTGCAGATGTTGCAGCTCCAGCAGGAGTCCAGGTACACAACCCAGAGCTTCATATCGCCACTTTGAACTCAAAGGCAAAGTTTGAGATTGAATTAACTGTTGAGCGCGGTCGTGGTTACATCACAGCTGTTCAAAACAAGCAAGCAGGCGGTGAGATTGGTCGAATTCCAGTTGACTCTATTTACTCACCTGTATTGCGCGTTACCTACAACGTTGAGGCAACTCGTGTTGAACAACGTACCGACTTTGATCGTTTGGTAATTGATGTAGAAACTAAGAGATCAATGAAACCTTCAGATGCCATGGCATCAGCTGGTAAGACTCTAGTTGAGCTATTTGGCTTAGCGCGTGAGTTAAATACCAATGCTGAGGGAATTGAGATGGGACCTTCCATTCAAGATGCAGCACTTGCTGCAGATATGGCACTTCCTATCGAAGATCTCGACCTAACTGTTCGTTCCTACAACTGCTTAAAGCGCGAGGGTATTCACACCGTTGGTGAGTTACTTTCACGTTCTGAGGCAGATCTAATGGATATTCGTAACTTCGGATCCAAGTCAATTGATGAGGTTAAAGCGAAATTACAATCCATGGGAATGCAATTAAAGGACAGCCCAGCTGGATTTGATCCAACTAAGCATGCTAATTACGGAAGTGCTGTTGATGATGAACTTGTCGACGCAGAAGAGGTCTAGGAGAGAAGATGCCAAAACCAAGTAAAGGCCCACGCCTAGGAAGTGGACCAGCACATGAGAAATTATTGCTGGGCACACTTGCTGCGCAACTTTTTGAAAAAGGAAAGTTGACTACAACTGAAGCAAAGGCAAAACGTCTTCGTCCATTAGCAGAGCGATTAATTACTCATGCTAAAAAAGGTGACCTTGCTGCCCGTCGTCGCGTGATGGCAAGAATCTCTAGCAAATCTGTAGTGCATACATTGTTCACAGATATTGCAAAGCGATTTGAGTCTCGTGAAGGTGGCTACACCCGTATTACCAAGATTGGTCCACGCAAAGGTGACAATGCACCTATGGCAGTGATCGAGATGGTTGAAGCAGGTGCGCCAGCAAAAAAGGTAGCAAAAAAAGCAGCAGCGAAAGCTGAGTAATTGCGCTAACTTTTAAAAGATTATGACTAAACCCACTCTTGAAGTTAAGAGTGGGTTTTCTCGTTTACGAGTTGATTTAACCTATGACGGAAGTGATTTTTCAGGTTGGGCAAAACAACCAGGATTAAGAACTGTTCAAGAAGAGTTTGAAACTGCCCTAGCAACCCTTACTCGCAGTGAGGCTTTTACAATAGTTGCCGGCCGAACCGACGCCGGCGTGCATGCCAAACATCAAGTTTTACATGTTGATCTGCCAGAAAACATTGAGGTAGAAAACTTAGCTTTCAGGCTTAATCAACTACTGAAGAAGGATGTTCGGGTCTTGGCAGCAATTTGGGCGCCAGCAAATTTTCATGCCAGATTTGGTCCAATTAGTAGAAGCTATCAGTACAAAATTATTGATGGCGGGAGAGTAACTGCGCCACTTGATCGTCATGACAGCGTCGAGTGGTTTAGAGAGTTAAATCTTGATCTAATGAATCAAGCTAGTAATTTACTTATTGGTGAGCATGATTTTTTTGCATTTTGTAAGCACCGTCCAGGTACAAGCACCATTAAGAAGTTGTTTAATTTCACCTGGTCTCGAGATAACAATGGCGCAGTAATTGGTGAGATAAGTGCAAACTCATTTGGCTATAACATGGTTAGAAATTTAGTCGGAGCAGCAGTATGTGTTGGTGAGGGAAGATTTAAGCCAGAGTGGCTGCTAAAAACTTTGCAGGATAAGGTGAGAATTTCTGATAGTTATGTTTTTCCAGCAAAAGGATTAAGTTTGACCAAGATTGAATTTCCTCCCAGTGATCAATATTTGGCTCACTACAACAGTTATCAGTCGGCCCTGGCAGAGCAAGAGGATGAGGGCTGATTTCTAAGCGGGGCCAGAATGCGGTTTTGACCTTATCCACACCTGAAGGTAATCTTTGGCCTCTGGAAATGACCCAATTGGGACAATCCTTAACATAAAGAAAGGCAGATGCTCGTGCGCACATTTACACCTAAAGCTAGTGAGATCACACGTAGTTGGTATCTCATTGATGCTCAAGATGTAGTGCTCGGACGTCTTGCAACTCACGCAGCAAATCTTTTGCGTGGAAAACACAAAACAACTTTTGCTCCTCACATGGACATGGGTGATTTTGTAATTGTTATTAATGCTGACAAAGTCGCGCTAACTGGCTCAAAGAGCTCACAAAAGTTTGCTCATCAACACTCTGGTTATCCAGGTGGTATGACCTCAACTGTTTACTCAGATTTATTTGAAAAGTTCCCAACGCGTGCGGTCGAAAAAGCAATCAAGGGAATGTTGCCAAAGAATTCAGTAGGCCGTTCAGCTGCAACTAAGTTAAAGGTCTATGCCGGTAGTGATCATCCGCATGCTGCTCAAAACCCCAAGGTTTTTGAGTTCAATCAAGTTTCCCAGATTTCAAAGAAATAAATAGGAGAAAAATGTCAGACGAGAAATTGGATACAACTGATGAGGCGCTACCAACCTCATATTCCTCTAGCACTCCAGCCCCAGCAACTAACCGCAAAGCAATTACTGCTCCAGGTGGTGGCGTAGGTCGTCGTAAGGAAGCAGTTGCCCGAGTTCGCTTAGTACCAGGATCTGGTCGCTGGGTTGTTAATGGCAAACCACTTGAGGTTTATTTCCCAAACAAAGTTCACCAACAATCTGTTGCAGAACCATTTAAGACTGTTGGCGCTGAAGGTACTTACGATGTTTTTGCTCGAATTAACGGTGGCGGAACCTCTGGCCAAGCAGGAGCTCTTCGTCTTGGTGTTGCTCGCGCATTAAATGAAATTGATGTTGATGCAAACCGACCAACCTTGAAGAAGGCTGGATTCTTATCTCGTGATGCACGTGTAATTGAGCGCAAGAAGTACGGCCTTAAGAAAGCTCGTAAGCGTTCTCAATACAGCAAGCGTTAATTTCTTAGTCGCTAACAAATCTAATATGGCCCTCTTCGGCACCGACGGTGTACGAGGTGTTGCAAATGTTGATCTCACCGCTGAACTTGCAGTTGATTTAGCTATTGCTGCCGCCCATGTATTAGGTGAAATTGGTGTATTTGCTGGTCATCGCCCAAAAGCAATTGTTGGTCAAGACTCCCGTGCCTCTGGTGATTTTTTAGAGTCTGCAATCATCGCTGGTTTAACAAGTGCTGGCGTTGATGTTTATCGGGTTGGCGTATTACCAACTCCTGCAGTTGCATATTTAGTTAAGGAAAGCAATGCAGATCTAGGCG
>WLEM01000095.1 GCA_009704285.1 Actinomycetota bacterium | reverse complement strand
GAAGAGATTGCAATTGCTAAGGGGTCAAAGCGACTTTATTGGACTACCGCACCTGATAACGAGACAGCTCGAAAGCTTTATGACAAGGTTGCAATTAGTGACCGAGTTCAATACAAGATATTTCTAAATCAATAACTTAATCCTAGGAGTGGCTACTCCTGCCCTCTTTTGTGACAATTAGGGTGCCTAATGCAGCAAGTGCCATGCCAATTAAACCAATACTGTTTATTCGCTCGCCAAAAAACAGGTAAGCCTGAATAGCGGTCAAGGGTGGAACTAGGTAATACAAACTTGAAACTGATGAGGCACTTCCCTTACGCAATAAGTAAAAGAGAAGGAAGATTGATCCAATTGAAAGGGCAATGACAATCCAGGCCAAGGCTAGGATAAATTCCAAAGTTATATCAACCTTTAATGGCTCAAAAATAATTGAGGCTATGGCAAAAATAATTGTGGCTGCTGTAAATTGAACAGCGGTACCTGCCAAAAATGGAATTTCAGATCCACCCTTCTTTTGAATCAGATAGCCAGCAGTTGTGCCAAATAAGGCCAAAACACAGGCGGTAATTCCGGCAGCTGAAAAGCCGAATGAAAGATCTCCCTCAAATAATTTTGGTATTAGCAAGAAGGTCACGCCTATAAATCCAAGTAAGAGCCCAAAGATTTGTTTGTAACTTAACCTCTCTTTTAATAATGGAATAGCAATTGCTGAGACTAAGATTGGTTGCAAGCTAACAATTACCGCAGTAATACCTGCTGGAATATCTATAAATATCGCATAGAAAACACCGCCGATATAGATCACATGTAAAAAGACACTTGCTAAAATGGATTGCTTTATTTGTGGCCAGCTTATGCGCAAGGATTCACCAATTGCCTTGGCTATTGCTACCAAGATTAGGGTTGCAAAGAGGTATCTAATAGTTAAGAAGACAAAGGGTTCGGCGTAGGGAAGGATGTATTTAGCACCAATAAAACCAGTGCTCCACAACAGTACAAATATGATCGGTGCGAAGCTTTTTATTTTGCCCACTGTTTAAGGCTAAAGGGTGGGCTTGGCATAGCAAAATTACACACGGTGAAAGTGTTATCCTTACACCCTGACACTGTGGTCGAGATCAAAAACTGTTAATTAAGAGTTGGGGTTAAAGAAAATGGATTTAGCACAATTAGCTCAAATGAAAAGTGGTAAAGGCTTTATTGCTGCCCTTGACCAAAGTGGTGGCTCAACCCCTAAGGCCCTGTCCCTGTATGGAATTGAAGCTGACGCCTACTCAGGCGATGAAGCGATGTTTGATTTAGTTCATCAAATGCGCACTCGAATCATTAAATCACCCGCCTTCACATCTGAGCGGGTAATTGGTGTGATCTTGTTTGAAATGACTATGGATCGCATGATTGATGGAATGGGAAGTGCTGAGTATTTGTGGCAGAAGAAAAAGGTAGTGCCATTTCTCAAGGTAGATAATGGTTTAGCTGATGAAAAAGATGGCGCTCAAGTTATGAAGCCAATTCCTGAGTTAGATAAGAGATTAACAAGTGCACTTTCTCATGGTGTCTTTGGCACCAAAATGAGATCAGTAATTAAGCAGGCAAATCCGGCAGGAGTAAGTGCTGTTGTTGATCAACAGTTTGAGATAGGCAAACAAATTTGTGCAAAGGGCTTGGTGCCAATAATTGAGCCTGAGGTTGATATCAAATGTCCAGATAAGGCAGCAGCTGAGGATTTATTACTTGCAGCACTTACTAAACAATTGGATAAATTAACTCCAACGCAGGATGTAATGCTTAAGTTGACCTTGCCAGAAAAAGCTGGGCTTTACTCTCAGTTAGCCGATCATCCACGGGTGGTCAGAGTTGTTGCACTCTCAGGCGGGTATAGCAGAGAGCATGCAAATGAGGTTTTGGCTAAAAATCCTAAGTTAATTGCCAGCTTCTCACGTGCCTTAACTGAAGGTCTATCTGCAAAACAAAGTGAGGCTGAGTTTGACGCTAAGTTAGATGAAGCAATTGCGGCAATCTACAAAGCCTCAGTTAAGTAATAACTACCTTCCCTATCTCTAACTCTTTAAGTAGGCTTAGATCAACTTCAATATTTATTAATAGGGGGTTTTATGGCCGCCACGATAGTTGAGACCGCACCGTTAGTTCTTAACGTAGGCGTTGTGCTACTTGCTGCTGCCACCATGGGATTTGTTGCCCGTAAATTTGGCCTACCTGCAGTCTTTGGCTACATACTTACCGGATTACTGGTCTCACCCTTTACCCCCGGCTTTGTCGCCGATAACAATCAGTTAGCCCTGCTGGCAGATATTGGTGTGGTCTTGTTGTTGTTTGAAGTTGGTATTGAAATTGATTTAAAGCGAATGAGTAAGGAAAATCGCTCTATTCTTTGGGGTGCTCCTGCTCAGGTTGCAATTGGTGTACTCATCGGCACCCCAGTCTTTTTATACCTTGATGTGCCGATTTTTGGCGCTCTATTGCTATCACTTTCAATTGCAATCTCATCAAGTGTGGTAATTGTAAATATCACTAGAAGTCCAAGAAGAACTATCAACTCAGCAACTGGAGATGCGATGCTGGGCTGGACAGTTGTACAAGATATTATCGGTGTCAGTGCTGCAGTAATTATCTTGACAGCCTTTGGCGAGAGTGAAAAATCTTTGCCAATAGCTATTGGCGGGTTATTTGGCTTTATCTTGCTTGCCTATGCCTGTTCAAAACTTTTACCAAAACTTTTAAGAATGGTCAGGTGGGAGAGGGATCTGTTTCTGATTTACTCAGTCTCTGTTGGGCTGGTACTAGCTGCATTAGGCACAGTGGTCTTTGGTATTCCAATGGCATTGGCAGCATTTATCGCAGGTCTATCAATAAATCAAAGCCAGGATACCGATGAGGTTCGAAAAGCCATCCTGCCATTTAGGGATCTATTTGCAGTGCTATTTTTTGTGGTAATTGGAACCTTGATTCAGCCAAGTAAGTTATCAGAGGCTTGGCCATTTGCTCTCCTATTTTTACTACTAGTTGTTGTTTCAAAGACAATTCCAACAGCTTTACTAGCAAGGCTAGGAAGGTTAGAGGTTCAAAAGATTCAATTTGGAGTTGGAATTAGCCAGATTGGTGAGTTTTCCTTCGTATTAGGAAGTATTGCATTTGCCCAAGCTGCTATTACTGAGGCGCAATACACTGGATTGTTAGTGGCTGTGGTAATTTCTATTGTTGCATCAAGTTTATTGGTGCGAAAAGTTGGTAATAAACCAATTAGAAAATTATAAAGAAACTTAAAGCAAAGCTCGCAACTCTACTTTTCTATTACAGGCTAAAGAGCCAGCAAAAGCTAAGCTCTTAGCAACCTCATGATTATCAGCTTCAATTAGCCAAAAACCGGAAAAGTTTTCAGCTGCTGAAAATAAGGGTTTGCCAGTATCAATATTGGCGTTTTTGCGATTATCAATCACCCGAGCAGAGCCAACTGCTGCTAATCCACCAGCAAAAATCCATTGATTATTGGCCTTAAGTTGATCATTAAACGCATCAATTGCCACCATCTCTTCAGCAGTACCAGATGCAGTTAAATCATCAATTACAAAAATTATGAAT
>WLEM01000094.1 GCA_009704285.1 Actinomycetota bacterium | reverse complement strand
GACATAAAACTCTGCCTCTGGTGCAAAGTATGCGGTATCGGCAATTCCAGTGCTGCGCATAAATTCAACGGCTTTTGCAACAATGCCGCGGGGATCTCTTGAGTATGCGGTGTTGTCATCTGGGTTATGCACTGAGAATAAAATGATTAAGGTTTTTTCCTTACGGAATGGATCAAGATAAGCAGATGATGGAACTGGTAATAACTTCATATCTGATTCATGGATTGATTGGAAGCCTCTAATTGATGAGCCATCAAACATTAAGCCATCTTTAAAAACGCTCTCATCAAATGATTCCACCGGCACATTAAAGTGATGTTGAATACCTGGTAGATCGATAAATCTGACATCAATCAACTTCACATCATTCTTTTTGATGTAATCGAAGATCTCTGTGGAATTCTTAAACATCTATTCTCCTTGGATAAATTTTGCTGAAAGAAGGGCGACTTTGCTCCGCTTCAGATGGGTAAAACCTAGTAGAAATTAATGAAAAGTCCGTAAAGCACGTGTTACATCTATGTTTCGCTTACCCCAGGTGGGCTAGGGTTGCCCGCATGAGTTGGGAAGATAACCCGAATTTGTTGCCGGCGGCATCCCTTGGCCGGCGGCTATTGGCCCTGGTGATTGATTGGACGATGTGCCGGTTAATTGCCGCCCTTTTGAGCCCGTCGGTGATTCCAGATAACACATTCTCCACCCTGATCATTTTCTACCTTGAGGTCTGTTTATTCACCATAACTTTTCAAGCATCAGCTGGCCAGAGAATTATGGCGATTAAGGTTGTTACCTATCCTGATCAACTGCGGGTTAGGCCAACAAAAATTCTTCTGCGTACATTGCTGATCTGTTTAGTACTACCGGCAGTCTTTACCAACAATGGCAGAGCACTTCATGATCACTTCACAAATAGCCAAACAGTTAGAGAGCGTTACTAAACCCTACCTACGTGGCATCTTAAGGTTTGTTGGAATTGGACCCTTAGGCATTGGCAGATTTAAGCCACCAACTGATTTCAATCTAGCTCGCACCTCTCGAAGTTGCACAGTACTTAACTTCTTTGGCAATTTCTTTAAGTGTTTTTGTAATTTTCGTATTGAAACCTGGCCTTGAGCGTTACCAACCACAATCTCAGTTACTGGCACTCCAGATAAGAATCTCTCCATCTTTCGTCTTTCATCCTGCATTAATGACTTAACACCAAAGCCACCTTCGCCAACTAAAATAATTCCAGCTTTAGCAGATACGCGATGGACCATATCTTGATCGCGATTAACATTTACCGCAGGTGTGGTTAGAAAGCCCCGGCGAATAGACATTAAAACACTTGCCCCAGCGCCAACCTGTCCTTCAATTGATGAGAATGCAGCTGAGTTTGCATAGCGAGTGAAGAGAAAAAATGCGGCTAAAAATGCCATGGGCAGTGATAAAAAGCCAGCATAAATTGGATGACCTAAGTTATTGCCAATAATAATTCCAAAGGTTAAAACCAAGATAAAAACAACGGCACACCAGAGGATTGATAGGGGAGAGTCCTTCTTAACTAATCGATAAGCATCCTTTACAACCGCTAATTGGGATTGTTTTTTTGGCGCATCAGTTTTACCAGCCGCAGCTGCTGCTTCCTTCTTTTTCTTTCTTCCAAACATCTCTCTCCCTTACTTAACTGCCCGGGCAGCCATCGCTTGGTTGTACAGGCGACCTGCTCTATAGCTAGAACGTACCAATGGACCACTCATAACGCCAAGAAATCCTATTTCTTCCGCCTCTTTACTCAACTCTACAAACTCATTTGGCTTAACCCATCTCACCACAGGATGGTGTTTGGCAGTTGGCCTTAGGTACTGGGTAATTGTAATCAAATCACAGCCTGCACCTCGTAGATCAACTAATGCCTGAGTAATCTCCTCCCGAGTTTCACCCATTCCTAGAATCAAATTTGATTTGGTAATCAAACCAAAATCTCTAGCTTGGGTGATTACCTCTAAAGATCTTTCATATCTAAAAGCAGGACGGATCTGCTTAAATATTCTTGGCACCGTCTCTAAGTTATGTGCAAATACCTCAGGTCTGGTTTCAAAAACCTGATTTAGTAAATGAGCATGGCCACTAAAATCTGGAGCCAACATCTCAACTCCAACACCAGGATTTAATTGGTGAACTTGAGAGATAGTCTCGGCGTAGAGCCAAGCACCCTCATCATCTAGATCATCACGGGCAACACCGGTGATAGTTGCATATTTTAAATTCATCACCTTTACCGATTCGGCAACTCTTCGTGGTTCATCTCTATCTAATGGCAGTGGCTTACCAGTATCAATATTGCAAAAGTCGCATCTTCTAGTGCAGGCCTCACCACCAATTAAAAATGTCGCCTCCCGGTCTTCCCAGCACTCAAAAATGTTAGGGCAAGCTGCCTCTTGGCAAACCGTATGCAAACCCTCTTTAGCAACTAATGAACGAAGCTTTGTGTACTCAGGCCCCATATTCGCTCGTGTTTTAATCCACTCCGGTTTTCGCTCAATCGGTGTTTGGGAGTTTCTAGCTTCAATTCGAAGTAACTTGCGACCATTTGGTGCGGTGCTCATTGGCAAACTCTCTCTAAGACTGGAAGTAGGTAGCGTTGTAGTACCGGCTTAACCTCTGAGATTTGAATTGCTCTGCCAAGCTCTTTCTCAAATGAGGTTACTTGAGCACCTGCAATTCCACATGGAATTATCTTTTCATAGGCGGAAAGATTTGGGTTCACATTTAAAGCAAAGCCATGCATTGTCACACCCTTTGCTACCCGCAATCCAATGGCAGCTATCTTTCGATCACCATTTATATCTCGAATCCAAACGCCGCTGCGCTCGCAGTATCTCTCAGCCTTGATTCCAAAATACTCACACACCTCAATTAGCGAACTCTCAAGCTCTCTAACAAAACCAACTACATCGGTAGAGTTTTTTAATCTCAATATTGGATAACCAACAATCTGACCTGGGCCATGCCAGGTGATTTTTCCACCACGATCAACATCAATTACAGGTGTGTCATCAATTGGACGATCTGTAATCTCAGTTCGTCGGCCTGCTGTGTAAACCGATGGGTGCTCAAGTAATAAAAGAGTGTTTTTCGCCCTGGAATCAATAACCTCTTGCTGAATCTGTTTTTGCAATTGCCAAGCAGATTGATACTCGATCAAACCAAGATCTTTAATCGTAAGTTTGTTATCAACTGCTATGGCTGAATTCACAAGGTAAGCCTAATTGGCTGGGTAAATTTTGGCGAAAGTTTGCCTAACAAATGCCTATCTGGTGTGATCAAAATGGCATCGCTGATAGATTTCACCCCTACACCGCATTATTTGGAAAGGCTTGAATCACCCATGGCAACAAAAGCAAAGAGCAAAACTTCGATCAAAGGAAGAAAACCACTTTGGATTGCGATCGTTGCAATTATTGCCTGGCTGGGTATTACCTCAATTGCTGGTCCAACCTTTGGAAAGCTCTCCACAGTTCAAGAAAATGATAATGCTGCCTTTTTACCAGATAATGCCGAATCAACTTTAGCTAGTAAGATCACTGTTAAATTCAGTGATAGCTCAAATGATCAGATTCCAACCCTACTTTTATTTTTAGGTG
>WLEM01000093.1 GCA_009704285.1 Actinomycetota bacterium | reverse complement strand
TCCTCAGTAACCAATGCAATTGCTTTTGGTTGCTCATGCTGAGTCAAGGTGAACTTCTTCTCTGGAGATAGCTCTTCGTGAATTTCGATGTATTCACCATGAGGCAGCATCACTAGTCGACCAGTCTCCTTGCCATGAAGCACAGCTTCACGATCTGCTCGTTGCAGAGAAAGACAGATGCGCTTGGTTATTACAAATGCCAATGGCGGCAGCACGATGATTCCGATTCGAGAGAACCACATGATCTGATTAATTGTTAGGTCAAAGTGGGTGGCAATCAAATCATTTCCACCATTGATTAAAGCTACGATCATGAAGGTTAATGACATAACACCTAATGCGGTTCTATTTGGAACATTTCGTGGACGATCTAAGATGTGGTGTTCGCGCTTATCACCGGTCATCCAGCTTTCAATAAATGGATAGAGCGCCATGCCAGTAAAGATAATTCCCGGAATTATTAATCCTGGCAACAAGATATTCCACGAGACGGTGTAGCCAAATAGATATGTTTCAAGAGGTGGGGCCATTCGAACCAAACCATCTAGCCAACCCATGTACCAATCTGGTTGTGAACCTGCTGAAATTTGTCCTGGCGTATATGGTCCATAGAGCCAAATTGGATTTATCGATGCAACAGCTCCTAAGAAGGCGGTAATTCCAAATACGATAAAGAAGAAACCACCTGCCTTTGCCATATATACAGGCATCAATGGGTAGCCAACTACATTTTTCTCAGTTCTACCAGGTCCTGGGTACTGAGTGTGCTTTTGGTACCAAACCAACATTAAGTGCACGGTAATTAATGCTAAGAAAATTCCTGGAATCAATAGGACGTGGACAATATAAATACGCGGGATAAATACATAACCTGGGAATGCTCCGCCAAAGGCGAAGAATGATAGGTAGGTACCAACTACTGGAATAGATTGAATAATCGCATGAGCAATTCTTACGCCAGTTCCAGATAACAAATCATCTGGCAGTGAGTAACCAAGGAAGCCTTCAACAATCCCAAGTGTTAAAAGGGCAATACCTAAAATCCAGTTGAACTCACGTGGCTTACGAAACGCACCGGTAAAGAAAACTCTCATTAAGTGAACCACAATCGCAGCCATAAAGATCAGCGCTGCCCAGTGATGGATTTGTCGCATCAATAAGCCACCTCGAACATCAAAGGAGATATGAAGAGCCGAGGCGTATGCCGCGCTCATCTCAACATCTTTTAATGGTTGATAACTTCCTTTATAGGTGACATGTTGCATCGATGGATCAAACCAAAAACTTAAAAAGGTTCCAGAAAGAAGGAGAATTACAAAGGAGTAAAGAGCAATCTCACCCAACATAAATGACCAGTGATCAGGAAAAACCTTTTGTAGATTTTTTCTCATCCACTTGGCAGCGCCAGTGCGCTCATCTACATAATTGGCAACTGTTCCTGCCACTCTCTCGCGTGCGGTCATGATTTCCTCTCCCAGAAGCTTGGGCCTACTGCCTCGCTAAATGGTTGTTTAGCAATTAAATACCCTTCACTATCTACGGTAATAGCAAGTTGGGGTAGTGGACGTGCTGATGGACCAAATATAACTTTGGCAGCTCTGGTTACATCAAAGGTTGATTGGTGGCATGGGCAGAGTAGGTGTTTTGTAGTTTGTTCATACAACGCAACTGCACATCCCATATGGGAACAAATCTTTGAGAAGGCGATAATTCCCTCATGTGTCCAAGATAATCTCTCTGGATCTAATTGAAATTCAGATGGACGAATTCTTATCAACAAAACGGCATCCTTAGCAATATCTTCTAAGGTGCGCTTTTTACCTGGCGCTAACTCTGGCATAACTTGAGCAACGCCACCAACCTCTAAATCACTTGGTTTAATTGGTCGATCACCTGGATCAGTTACCAGCCGGGTGCCAGTTGCCCAATTAGTTTCATTTAAAGAGTTGCCCGGCAATGGACCTAAATCGCGAAGCAAAAATACCGCAGGTAATCCCGCAAGACCAACAGCGCCAGCAAGTGTGCGCTTAATTAGTGGACGCCTGCCAAGACCTGCAATCGCAGCGCCCTCTTTAGCGGTGGCAACAAACTCCTGTCGATCCTTCTCTTCAGATTTCATCTCATGGCGGTATGCGATTACCTCTTGATCTGGCATCAATGTTTTCGCCCAATGAACTGCGCCAAAACCAATAAACAACAAGCTAGCAGCCATACCAATGCCAATTCCTAATTGATGGGCATTAGTTGTTCCCATGATTGGTAGGAAGATAAAGACATCTTCCTTGATAAAGAAGAATGAGTAGATAAATAACAAGGTGCCAGCACCAGAGAGTGAGAATAAAACCGCTACCTGTCGCTCAGCTCTTTTGGCGGCGATTGGATCAGTATCTGCTTTTCGGTGGACATGCTCAGGCAATCCTGGATCTGCTAATGGCTCTAACTCTTTAGACATTTACCTACCTTGCCTTCGCAGTTAACCAGACAGCAATTGCAATTAATAAGCCAAGTCCAAATGTCCAAACCAATAAACCCTCAGTTACCGGGCCAACTCGACCAAGGGGAGCACCACCAAGATTTGGCTCACTTTCTGCAGCCTTAATCCATTTAATAATTGAAAGTTTCTCTTGTGGGGTAATGATCTTGTCGGAGAAGACTGGCATCGCCTGCGGACCGGTAATCATCGCTTCATAAATATGCTTTGGTTCAACACCCATAACAGTTGGTGCGTATTTGCCTTGAGTTAATGCTCCACCTTGGCCAGCAAAGTTATGACACATCGCGCAGTTATTTCTAAACAACTCACCACCATCAGCGGTGTTGCCATCTCGCTCCCACTTAATCTCCTCATTTGTATAAGCACGAGGTCCTGGTGCTAAAGATGCAACATAGGCAGCAAGGGCTGCGACCTGCTCATCGTTGTAGACAGGAGTCTTTCGCATTGCTTGTTGACTCATATCTTGCATCGGCATGCGACCAGTTGCTACTTGAAAATCAACAGAGGCAGCGCCAACGCCAATTAAGGATGGACCAACTGCAGCACCTTCACCATTTAAGCCGTGGCATGAGGAGCAACCTTTTAGAAATATTTGTTGTCCCTCTGCAATTAAGGTTGAACGAGCTGCCGCATCAACAGCTGTTGGTGCTTCAGTTGCACTAGCAACTGAGAAGGTTAGGCCGATTCCAAAGAGTGCAAACAACAGCAACAATGGGGTAGCAAACTTGTGTCTGCGGTATTTAGATATAAATTTCATAATTATTTAATCAGGTAGATGGCAGCAAACAATGCGATCCAGACGATATCGACAAAGTGCCAGTAGTAGGAGACCACAATTGCTGTGGTTGCTTGGGAGTGACCAAATTTTTGCGCTCTAAATACTCTAATTAGAACAATCAAGAAAGCGATCAAACCACCAGTTACATGCAAGCCGTGGAAACCGGTGGTCATGTAAAAAACTGAGCCATAGGCATTTGATCCCAAGGTTAAATTCTCACTTACCAAAACTGCATACTCATAAACTTGGCCGGCGATGAAAAAAGCCCCCATTAAAAATGTTAAGGAAAACCACTCGCGCATTCCCCACTTACTTATCTGCCACAAACTTCCAGTTCGGCGAGCTTGAAAACGCTCGGCGGCAAATACACCGTATTGGCAGGTGACTGAGGAGAG
>WLEM01000092.1 GCA_009704285.1 Actinomycetota bacterium | reverse complement strand
GTTGCCACCCCAATGTTTTTGGTCTTAATTGCAATTGCTTCAACAGATTTGTTATTTGCTTTGGATTCCATTCCAGCAACCTTTGGTGTGACAAGTGAGCCATTTTTAGTATTTGCAGCTAACGCCTTTGCACTCCTTGGACTTCGCGCTCTTTACTTCCTGCTTAAAGGTTTATTAGACAAACTTATTTATCTATCCCTTGGTCTTTCAATTATCTTGATGTTTATTGGTGTGAAGTTGATCTTTACCTACCTACATGAGACTTGGAGTGAGGTACCAAAGATTCCAACACTATTTAGCCTTGCCGTAATTGGTTTGATCCTAACAATCTCAACAATTGCTAGCGTTGTGAAATCAAGAAAGGATCCAACCGCCCACGCCCACGCAGGTCGGGTTACTGGAGCCAAAAAGAGTGAAAAGGCTGAGTAGGTACTTTTAGTAAAAGTATTTACCGCACTCTGCTTTTTAAGCAGGTTAATGATTGACAGCCAATTTCACTTGGCTACTATTGGCCTATGTGTTTATCCTGCATGTTAGCTGCTCAAGATGCCTTTGGATCAAAGAATTTTAAAGTTGCCCCACCAACAAATTTACAAATATTAGAAGGACTTAATCAGAGCATCGAATCATTGTATAAAATGATTATTCGCGTGCTGACAAAAATCTCCATCTGGTAAGTATTAAAGGCAGCGCCATTACCTTTTTTAAGCACAAATTAACTCAGGTAAATGATCTCTCTAAGCTGCCAAGGCGGGTAAAGAGCAAAACCCTTCAGTTCTACTCAGCAAATCGAAATATTGGTAATTACCTACCGGTCTTAGCAATTCACCAGATGTTAGATCAAGAGTTAGATACCTGGAATATCCATAAATCCCCAGTTGATTGGGAGTTTGTTCATAAAAACTACGATCAGGTAATTGTTGGTGGCGCAGGGTTATTGCACTCAGTCTTTGAAAAGTTTTGGGTTGATTTAGATAAGAACTGTAAGTTGCCAATTATTATCTGGGGGATTGGGGTGTGCCTGCCTGATAATGATTCAGTAAAAGGTGTGCCAAAAACTGTTGTGCAATCAGTATTTAACCGAGCAATCTTTGCAAATGTAAGGGATGAGCTAACTAGGGATTTTTACGATCTAAAATCTGATATCTCAATCACCGCCTGTCCAACCTTGGTTTACGTGGCCAATAAATTTAAGGTGGCGCCAAAGAGTGGTGCAGGAAAGAAGATCTTGCATAGCTCACATGTGGATTTAGAGCCAACTGGTGCAGCTGGTGAGATAGAGAGAGTAATCAAAGAGTGCGGTTTTGATTACAAATTTACGGATAATATTGAGAGCACAAAAAATCCATTAAAGAAGAACTTAAAGATGTATCAAGACTGTGATTATGTAGTTACCACCCGATTACATGGCGCCATCATCGCCTACGCCTTTAACCGGCCATATATTGCAATCTCATATGACCCAAAAATTACAGCCTTTAATAAGTTATATGGTGGCGGGGTATGTATTACTGAGCTATCGCAATTACCAATGGCATTAAGAAGTGATCAATTTAAGGTATCTAACGATTACAAAGCCGAGCTGGCAAAGATAAAGCAGTTTGGCGCAGAGATTAAGGCTGCAATCACCAGGTAGAAAGGGTGGGCAAAGATCAGTAAACTCATCCTTTGTAATACAACTAAAAAGTAAGTTAGATCAAAATTAAGCAAGGGGGTGGCCTATGCAAGCCTCCGTTGCGCAACAATCATTAATTTTAGAGCTGCAATTACTAGATAACGAGATTATGCAGGCTAAAACCAAATTAAAATCACTGCCTGAGATTGAGCAACTACTTCATATTGATAAAAGAATTATTACCGCAACAGATGAGCTAGCTGTTGTAAAGGGTGAGGCAGAACAAATCGCCTTAGAGCTTCGCCGTGGTGAGGTTGATGTTGAAACTGTTACCGATCGGATTAAAAAAGATGAGGCCAGATTAGCCTCCGGTAATGCCACCCCAAAGGAGTTAGAGCAGCTCCAACATGAGGTCGGCACCTTAAAAAAACGCCAAGAGAGCTTGGAGGAGATTGAGTTAGAGATCATGATCCGAAGTGATGCGATTACATCTCGCAGTAACACCCTAACTACAGATCTAGCATCTCTTCAAACCTTAAAGGATGAGATCTCAGGCAGATTAAAAACTGCAACAGATGAGATAAATAAAGTAATCACAGATAAAACTTCAGCTCGTAATCTTGTCGCTAACCAAATTGAAAAACCATTACTTGAACTGTATGAAAAAATCCGCACCAATGGTGGCGGGGTAGGGGCAGCTGCCTTAGTTGGCAATAAATGTAATGGCTGTAATCTGGCAATTAACGCAGTTGAGATAGAGCGGATTAAATCTTTAAGCAAAGATGAGTTATTACGGTGTGAAGAGTGCCGAAGAATTTTGGTAAGAGTTTAATGGCCCGCCACTTTGTAATCACCGCAGATGGTGGCAGTAGAGGAAATCCAGGGCCGGCCGCCTTTGGCGCAGTTGTTTATGAAAATGACAAGATCGTAAAAGAGATTGGCGCAGCCATTGGGGTGGCATCAAATAATGTGGCTGAGTACCAGGGATTAATTGCAGGTTTAAAAGCTGCAAATGAGATTGATCCAGCTGCAACTATCTTGGTGAAGATGGATTCAAAGTTGGTGGTTGAGCAGATGAGTGGGCGGTGGAAAGTAAAGCATCCAAATATGAAAGAGTTAGCAAAACAAGCCTTTGCCACCCATGATCCAAAACTTGTCTCATATCAGTGGATTCCCCGTGAGGAGAACTCACATGCTGATTCAATACTTAATGATGTACTAGACAGCGGAATGTAAAAGGGGAGTAATCTTTCACCATGCTTACCGACACCTCACGAATCCTTCATGCTGCAACTGGAAGTAAATTAACAGCTAAAGGTTGGGGACAAGAAGCTGCCCTTCGCATGCTTCACAACAACTTAGATCCAGCAGTTGCCGAACACCCAGAGAATTTAGTTGTTTACGGTGGCACAGGAAAAGCAGCCCGTAATTGGCAATCATTTGATGCGATTGTTAAGACCTTAACTAATTTAAAAAATGATGAGACGATGTTGGTCCAATCTGGTAAACCAGTTGGCGTATTTCAAACCAATGAGTGGGCACCTCGGGTATTACTTGCTAACTCAAATTTAGTTGGCGATTGGGCAAATTGGCCGGAGTTTAGAAGGCTTGAGCAGTTAGGTTTAACAATGTATGGCCAGATGACAGCTGGCTCTTGGATCTACATCGGCACCCAAGGAATCTTGCAGGGAACATATGAGACCTTTGCCGCTGTTGCCAACAAAAGATTTAATGGCACCCTCCAAGGAACCCTCACCTTAACTGGTGGTTGTGGTGGCATGGGTGGAGCTCAACCACTTGCAGTAACAATGAATGGCGGAGTGTGTTTAGTAGTTGATATTGATAAGACAAGATTAGAAAAACGTATTCAAACTAGATATCTAGATGAGATTGCCGACAATCTAGATGATGCAGTGACAAGATGTTTAAAGGCTAAAAATGCTGGTACTCCGCTATCTGTTGGCGTAGTTGGAAATGCTGCCCAAGTTTTCCCGCAATTACTAAAGATGGATGTGCCAATTGATATTGTCACAGATCAAACCTCTGCCCATGATCCGCTTTCTTATGTGCCAAT
>WLEM01000091.1 GCA_009704285.1 Actinomycetota bacterium | reverse complement strand
GGAAAGTAATCCGCGCTCGCAATCGATGCGTTTGCGTGCGATTGAACGGTTGAGTGCCTAATGGCGATATTTGACTTAGCCCCGGCGATTAAAAATTCTCGACAGATTGTTCGAGCCCAGACTAATAAAGCTGTTCTGCGATTAGTGCCAGAGGCAAAAACTGGTCAGGTGGCTGGGGATAAAACCTTTGCAACCTTTCTTCTAGCTATATTTGTTGCCAGCTTAATTTCTTTACTAGTAATTAACACAGCATTAGCTAGGGATGCATTTTTGCTTGGACAGTTGAAACAAGAGGCGCAATTGCTAACCGATAAGCGCGAGGCAATCTTGCGTGATGTAGCGGCTAAATCCTCGCCAGATAAGTTAGCCGAACGTGCTGCTCAACTGGGCATGGTGGCATCTACCAATCCAAGGTTTCTAGATATGTCAGTGGGTAAGTGATGAATCAACAATTATTGGTGCAAGATCGGATACGAAAGATAGTTGCAATCGCTTTGGTGATAATGATGCTCTTTGGACTTCGCTTAGTTGAGATTCAAGCGGTTCGAGCAAGTGGCTATGTTGAAAAGGCAAATAATGAGTTAAGTAAGTCAGCAACTTTATTAGCCCCCCGCGGGACTATTTATGATATTGACGGCATTGAATTGGCTCGAAGTATTTCAGCAATGAATATTGCAGTTGATCAAACTGTGGTCAATGACCCGACCGCAGCAGCTAATGTGGTTGCACCAATTTTGGGGATGAGTGCTGCAGATCTTTTGCCTGATCTAGTTGGTCAGCGCCGGTATGTGTTGATTGCAAAAAATATTTCACCAGAAAAATGGCGCCAGGTCTATCAAGCAATTGGAGATTACAACAGTAAGGTGCTCAAAGAGGTTGGTGGCTTAAGTAAGCGAATTGGTGGCTTTGTTCCAGAGCGAAGTTATATAAGAGATTATCCAAGTGGAAAATTAACCTCATCTCTTGTTGGCATAATCAATGACCAAGGAGTGGGTGCTTCAGGTATTGAAAGCAGTTTGAATGGGCTACTAGCTGGGGTCAACGGTAAGTATGTTTATGCAAATGGCCGAGGAAACATTATTCCTGGATCTGAACGAGTTAGCGTTGAGGCAAAGAGCGGTACCAGTGTCCGATTAACAATTGATCGTGATGTTCAATGGGTTGCTCAAAATGCGATAAATCAGGCGGTTGCATCTTCGCGTGCAGCATCTGGAACTGTGATTGTTATGGATCCAAAAACTGGTGCGATATTGGCCCAAGCTAGTGCGCCAACATTTGATCCAAATCTTTCAAGCTCAATCACCTTAGAAAAACTAAGAAATCCAGCTGTTCAAGAGGTCTATGAACCAGGTTCAACTGGAAAAGTAATGACGGTTGCAGCTGCTTTGCAAGAGGGGCTAGTTGCACCAGAGACAGTATTTACTATTCCTTACAAGATGAAGGTAGCTGATGAGTACTTTCATGATCATGAGAAGCACCCAACGCAACGGTTAACTACTACTGGATTACTAGCAGTTTCAAGTAACACTGGATCTATTCAGATCGGTCAAAAACTTGGCAAGGATGCTTTATATGATTATTTACGTAAGTTTGGGATCGGTGAGAGTACTAACTCTAAATTACCAGGTGAGTCAGCGGGAATTTTGCATCCAGTAAAAGAATGGTCTGGCACCTCACTGCCAACAATTGCATTTGGTCAGGGATATTCAGTCACAGCTATGCAAGCAACGTCAGTTTTTGCAACCATTGCAAATGATGGCGTGAGAGTCTCACCTTCAATTTTGGCTGGCGTGGTTGATGAAAGTGGTAAGTACACTCCGGCAGAGCCCAATAAAACAGTTAGAGTACTTAGCTCTGAAACCGCAGCAACTATGCGAGCAATGATGGAGAGTGTGGTTTCAAGTAGTGGTACTGCGCCAACTGCTGCAATTGATGGTTACCGAATTGCCGGTAAGACTGGAACTGCAAATAGATTTAACTCTGCATGTAAGTGCTACAGCGGCTATACCGCCTCCTTTATTGGTTTTGCACCAGCTGATCAACCAAGGTATGTAATTAACGTGACAATTCAAGATCCAAAGGGAATGCACTGGGGTGGGGTACTAGCCGGTCCAGTATTTAAAAAAGTAATGAGCTTTGTACTACAAAATGAGCGAATTCAGCCAACCAAGGCACCCAAAACCACCTTTAATTTAACTGAGGCAGCATTAAAATCAGCGAGTAAGAAAACCGATAAGAGCGGTGCCTAGTAATGAAAATTAGACCTCAAGCGATGTTTAACAAATCCCTTGCTGAGTTTGACTCAAAGATATTTGATAAAGCGGTAACAATCAGCGGCGTATCAATTAATGCTCAAAATGTTTCACCGGGAGATCTTTTCATTGCATTTGCCGGAGCTACAACTCATGGGATCTCATACTTAGAGCAGGCAATTGCAAATGGCGCTGTTGCAGTATTAAGTGACCAAACTGTTCAGGCAACCATTCCCACTTTTACTCACCCACAGCCAAGATCATTGATTGGGCCGATCTCCTCCTGGCTATACGCAAAACCTTTTGAGTCAGTGACCGCACTGGGCGTAACCGGTACAAATGGAAAAACAACTACCGCTAACTTAGTAAACCAACTTTGGCAGCTCAACTCAATTAGCTCTGGATTAATTGGCACTTTAGGGGTGGAGATTTTAGATAAGAAGATGGTATTAAAACGAACCACGCCAGAGGCTGATGAACTACAGGCAATAACAGCTGCGATGGTTGAGAAAAAGGTTTCGCATTTAGTAATGGAGGTTAGTAGTCATGCTCTTGACCAAGGTCGTGTAAAGGATGCTAGATACAAAGTTGTTGGATTTTCTAACCTGACTCAAGATCACCTGGATTATCACAAGAGCATGGATCAGTATTTTTTAGCTAAAGCAAAGTTATTCACCAAAGAGTATGCAGATCTTGCAGTTATCAATATTGATGATCAGTATGGTAAAAAGTTAGCGGCCCAAGTCGAGATTCCACTAGTCACTGTCTCCCGTAAAGATTCAACTGCCTCCTGGTACTTATCTAGTGCCAAAGCAAAGGGGAGTAGCTATCAGGTTGAGATTCGGTCAGCATCTGGTGCAAAGATCAGTGCAGAATTCGCATTAATTGGAGATTACAATCTTGATAATTTACTGCTGGCAGTTGCGATGGTAAGTGCTGCAGGTATGCCGGCTAATCAAATTGCAAGTGCAATAAGCAAGTTAAAAAGTGTGCCAGGAAGATTGGAGTCTGTATCTGCTGGCCAAAAGTTCACTGCTTTAGTTGATTATGCACACACACCCGATGCGGTAGAAAGAGCAATCGCTTCTGTAAAGAGCTTTACCACCGGAAGATTAATTGGCATTTTAGGATGCGGTGGGGATCGAGATAGTAGCAAACGAGCCTTGATGGGTAAGGCGCTATTGGCAGGATGTGATTTTGCAGTATTTACTAGTGACAATCCTCGAAGTGAATCGGCAGCAGTTATTTTGCAACAGATGACTGAAGGGTTGCAATTAAAGGATGCTGGAGTAATTGAAGCAGATCGAAAGCAAGCAATTGATTTGGCAGTGAAAATGGCTAAACCAGCAGATGTAATTTTGCTGATGGGCAAAGGTCATGAGGTTGGGCAGGAGATAAATGGAGTTATAACACCATTTGATGATCGGGCTGAGTTAGCAGAATC
>WLEM01000090.1 GCA_009704285.1 Actinomycetota bacterium | reverse complement strand
GGGTTTACCTTTGCTGGTGAAAAGATGTTGGGAGATACCTCAGGCAAGTACTTTCACCATATGGTTAGGAATGTTCCAAACTTTCTTGAACAAAACTTCAGCCCTCAATAGGCTTTGCAATATGGCACACCGATTAATTTCTACGGTGCTAATTGCATCAGTAATGGCTTTCTCCCTTTCCACCTCAGCAACTGCAGCAACTAAGGCGGGTGCAAAATGTCAAAAGATAGGGGTTAAATCAGTCGTTGGGGCGAAAACTTTTACATGTATTAAATCTGGCAAGAAATTGGTTTGGAATAAAGGGGTTGTTAAATCAACTAAAGTTGATCCAGTTGCTCCAACTGGGTTCAATGATTTAGAAGCTAATTTTTCTGGAGTTTCATATACGGCATGGAAGAAATCAAGAGAAAAGATATTAGCTTCTTCAAGCGCTTCAATACCCTTAGAAATTCTAGTTGGAGAAAATACAAAATTAAACAATAAAAATCCAGAATATGCTATTTCCCAAGTTAATAAATTATATGTAGGAAGCATTTTGCCAAAAAATATAGTTTTACTTGCATTTAGTTTCCAGGATCGAGACTGGGCAATAACAAAGATGGAACAAATTGTGCCAAGTGCAGTCAGTGCTTGGATAAAAGATGTTGCATGCCCGAGCGCAGACAACTGTCTAGGTGGAGGTTCATTCCACAATCTATCTAATAAAACTTCGCTAATCGTTATTACTACTGGAATAGATCCGAACAACGTAAGTAATGCGACATCAGGAACTCTAGAGGCGCATGAATACACACATTCAATTCAGCAAAGTAGTGCTGATGCTCTGCGTCCAGGCGTAAATTTACTTAAGAGTCCTTGGCCACCAAACTGGTATTGGGAGGGCCTAGCTAATTTCTCTCAACATGCTGCGATCTACTCAGACTCTTTTGAAAAATACTCTCAGTTTAGAAAAGAGACATCTGGTGGAATTTTTAACAATTCAACTTGGAATGCGAAGTATATCGAGGGTTATTTTCAGACAAACTTAACAAATGATTGGGATTTACAGTATCCACGATGGCGCCAATACGATTTAGGGGCAATGCTTGTTGAAATCCTCGTGGCAATTAAAGGGCCGGATTCAGCCATGCAAGTTTTTAGCGAGTCTATAAATGGAGGTGGATTTGAATCTGCATTCCAGAGAATCTACGGATCCTCTTTTCAATCCGTACTACCGATAATCGCTAGAACAATTGCTCTTCAATTAGGCAATTAAAGATTTTAATACAAGTTAAGAATCCTTAAGTATTTCTTAAATCAACTGGCTTTAACTTGAAAGGAGAAAAAGCGAAGGCGGTGAGGATTTCGACTAATTTTCCTCATTTATCCATTTCATATCGCTACTTTTTCTGATATTGATTATAAATTTTGTAAAATAAAATTTGTTCTTTCTTTAGGAGGTAAAACTGGAACCATAACAATTGGTTCTGGTCGCTCTCGATAAACCTTAATGATTGCCTCCTGTAAATCTAATTGGGCTTTCTTATCCTCAATCCGCGCATAATCATTATGCAACGGTAACAATTCCATTATGAAAACTTTTTTATAGCGAAAATTCTCAAGGGATTTAGTTAGCTTAGAATCAGGCTCAAGGCCGAAGTATCTGTAGTAAGCCAATTCATCTGGAAGGGCTCGATCAAGAAAAACTAATTGATTTGGGTCTAAGCGACGCTCTAAACGGAGTTGAATATTTAAGATTTTATGCTGAAAGTTTCTCTGGTTTTCTCTAACCTCTTTAGTACTTCTACCATTGATTCGTTGTAAATCAATGTAGTGCCTTGCTACCTCAATAGTTGTTTTATAGCCTAAATCTTTGAGTGAATTCACTGTAGTAGTTTTACCTGAGCTAGGTCCTCCTGTAACTACATACCAATTAGTTTGGATTGAATGGTTCATCTATTCGCTTTTTGCATAGTGTTAAAGCTAGCCCAATCTTTTAAACATATACATGTTTACTTGATTTAGAAGTGTAATCTACTTTCAATCAAATGGAAGTAGGCTATAACCATGACGAAAGCTAGATTCAGTTGGATTCTATTTATCTCAACTGGAATCACTTTATCTTTTGGATTCAGCCAAAATGAGTTTTGGGTTATTGGTGGATTACTTGGATTAATCCCAGCAGTAAGCTGGGTGATAAATGACCTCCGCCAAAAAACTTTTGGTTCTGATGTTTTGGCGGTATTGGCATTAATTGGCACTCTTTTGACGGATGAGTTATTTGCCGCCTCGGTAATTGCATTTATGTTAGCTAGTGGAAGAATTTTAGAATCCTGGGCAGAAGGTAGGGCTGAGAGACAACTAAAATCTTTGATTGAGCGAGTTCCTAGAACTACACATAAAGTTTTTAGTAATGGCCAGTTAACTGAGATACAGCTTTCTCAAATCGTAGTTGGTGATCGTCTTTTAGTTAGATCTGGTGAAATAGTGCCCACAAATGGGCAGTTATGTGTTTCAGCCATCCTCGATGAATCTGCTCTTACCGGAGAACCACTACCAATTACTCGAGATGAATTGGAACCAATAAATAGTGGGATTGTTAACGCTGGCGCACCCTTTGAATTTATTGCCACTAGTACCTCAGAGCAAAGTACCTATTCTGCAATTATTCGCTTAGTTAAAACTGCTCATGAAAAAAATTCGCCAAGTATAAGAATCGCTAATAAATGGGCGATAAAGTTTGTGCCGGTTGCACTTTTTATGGCGGCAGCTGCATGGTTAATCACAGGAGAGGTTGAACGAGCTGTTGCAGTTCTAGTTACAGCCACGCCCTGCCCATTGATATTGGCGGTACCAATTGCAATCGTCTCTGGCCTATCTCAATCAGCAAAAAATGGTGTGATTATCAAAGGCGGTGCAATATTAGAATTGCTTGGACGAACTGAGGTAGTGCTACTTGATAAGACTGGCACCTTAACTCATGGTGGACCTACTGTAAGTAAGATTCAAACTTCACAAGGTTACTCAACAGATGAAATTCTTCAACTAGCGGCTTCCATTGATCAGTACTCAACTCATATCGTTGCTAAAACATTAGTGAAGGCTGCAAAGAATAAAAATCTAGAACTACTAAAGATTACTGATGTTTCAGAGATTGCTGGACATGCTATTGAAGGTAGATATCAGGATGAGTTAATTACCGTGGGTCAGTTAAGCACCAAAGCGCCTGCTTGGCTTACCTTAGATTTTCCATTAATAGTTGCAGTTTCAAAATCCAATCAGCTAATTGGAGCAATTGGATTGCAGGATGCTATTCGGGTTGAATCTAAACAGGTTATCTCCGACTTAAAAGCAGTTGGAGTTAGATATGTAGCACTGGTTACTGGCGATAAAGAATCAACCGCCCATCAAGTCGCTAATGAAGTGGGTATTGAAAATGTTTATGCTGGCGTTAGTGCAGAAGGTAAATTAGAGATAACTCGAGGTTTAATGCAGACTGCAAAGGGCTCAGTCGTTGTAGTTGGTGATGGCATTAATGATGCACCGGCGCTAGCCGCAGCAGATGTAGGTGTAGCGATGGGTGCTAAAGGAGCAACAGCGGCAAGTGAAGCTGCCGATGTAGTAATAGTTGAAGATTCAATTGATAGATTAACTCTTGCGATTGCTATAGCAAGTAACTCTCGTCGTAAAGCAATTCAAGCAGCTGGTATGGGTATGTT
>WLEM01000009.1 GCA_009704285.1 Actinomycetota bacterium | reverse complement strand
TCATGCCTGGAATACCCTGCTGCCAACCAGCGATTACACCGCTCAATGGAAAAGTAGCTGTCTGTCCTGAATCCCAAGACGACTCCACCAGCATTCCGGAGCTCCAAGCCATAAGGGTGTAGTGAACTTCCAAAATTGAAGAATCAACAGCTTCTTTACCGTCACCTACGAAGATATCTTTCTTTTCAAGAGTAGAAGGTGGTGAGCCAACGGGTGCAGAGATTGTCGGCTTGGCACCATTTGCGCCGGAAACTTCAGGCAGCGAAGAGGAGGAGTTACTATTTTGATCGACCATAGGATTAACGCCTCCGTCGGTTGTACAACCAGCTAGTAAGATCATCGGTGCGACTATCAAAGCAAACAGGGTGTATTTTCGCATACGCAATCTTATCAAATATTTTGCAACTCGATAGCCTAGACCAGTGAGCGATCAAAAAACTGAGCGTTTGATTAACTTAACTCTGGCGCTTCTAGCATCAAAACGATTTCTTACCAAGGGTGAGATTTTTAGCACAGTCGCAGGATATTCCGGTAATACGGAAACGATGGAGCGTATGTTTGAGCGAGACAAGGACGAGTTAAGAAATTTAGGAATCAAAATAGAAGTTAAGGGCATAGATCCACTTTTTGAAGATGACCAAGGTTACCTGATCCAAGAAGATACATTTCAGATAAATTCAAATGCATTTACTCAGGAGGAGCTTCTATATCTAACTATGGCCGCCAATCTCTGGCATGGCTCAGCATTGCACGATCAATCCAAGGCGGCGCTTTTGAAAATTCAATCTCTTAGCGGTCCGATAGAGATTAATGAAGTGAACTCTCCAGTCATTAGAGATAGCCAGGATTCTGCAGCACTTCTCGTGATATTTGAGGCAATAAATAATCTGGCTCAACTGGAATTTGAGTACAAAGGGAGTGTACGAAGAGTCAACCCATATGGCTTATATACCCGCGATGGATTTTGGTACCTGGTTGCTCAAGAAAATGTTCTGATTAAAACCTTTAAACTAATTCGAATCAGCAAGTCCGTAAAAATTGTAGGAAAAACAAATAGCTTCGTAAAACCTAAGGATTTCGATTTAAAAGAGTTTCTAGCTGGTTCTGCACCTACTACTCAATCTCATGTGGTGATTTTGGTAAGAAAAAATCAAGCCCTTGCTCTACGAAAAAAATACGAAGTCGAGGAGATAGATTCAGAATGGGATCGTATGGAGTTTGAATACCTCACGGCCGACGAACTTATTGAATCGCTTTTGTGGTTTGGATCGGATGTAATTGTTTTGTCGCCAGAATCAATCCGCGAAAAACTAATTGCGAATTGTGAGGAACTAGTTAATGGCTGACAATGCTGCTCAGAGGGCGCTTCGAACCATGGATTTAGTTCCCTATATTCTGGAACATCCGGGAGTCTCCACAGAAGATCTGGCTGTAAAATTTTCTGTTACACAAAAACAAATTGAAAAAGATCTTCAACTTATATTTCTTTGTGGGTTACCTGGTTACACCCCATATGAGCTAATTGATTTAACTTTTGAAGATGGGGTTGTTTCTATCATCGAGCCACAAGTTTTAACTAAGCCGCGTAATTTCTCTAGTAATGAAATGGTGGTTATAAAACTAGGCCTAGAAATGTTGCGGGAAATAAACGTGAATGAACCAGACAAGTTGGATAAAATCAGCACCCTTCTCCAGAAGATTAATAAGCAAACAGATCAAGATTCAGTTCTACTGGCTAAAGAGATAAGTACATCGCCCTATTACTCTGTAATTAACACAGCAATTTCGCAAAGGAGACAGATAAGCATTGAATATCAATCTGTTTCTAGAGATCAACTAACTATAAGGCTGATTTTTCCATACAACGTTAGTATGTTAAATGGAAATCTATATTTGTCAGCTTATGATGTGGATCGGCGGTCTGATCGGGTCTTTAAATTAGATCTAATAAGTAGATGTGAGATTGGAGAGCCTACAGAATTAGACTTAACTAAATCAGCTTCAATTGATCAAATAGTTGAGTTGATGGTTGATGTTAAGCTAACAAATTTCATTGAACGTAATACGTCGATTATTGTTGATCAAAGATTAACCTCAGATGGTATTAAGGTAACTCTGAAAGTTAATAATCTTGAGTGGATTAGTAGGGCTGTAATGAGTTATGCACCAAACATCAAGGTGATTTCGCCGGCAGCTCTATCAGAAATGATTGAACAGAGGGTGAAAAACCTATTAAACGCCTATTCAAGTCAGAGGGGCAGTTAAGGTAGTATTGGCGCATGAACTCATTGAAACCTTGGCATCTTCTAGTACTTGCAGTTGTCTTCTTAATCCTTTTCGGCTCTAAACGCTTACCGGATTCGGCCAGGTCGCTCGGGCGCTCACTTCGCATTTTTAAGAGTGAAGTACAAGAAATGAACAAAGATGATGCAAAAGAGGATAAGAAATCAGATCCTAGTTCTGATAGGTAAGTTGTATGCGTAAGAAGCGGGGCGACCGTATGCCCCTGCTTGATCATATTCGTGAGTTTCGTGATCGATTAATTAAATCCTTTGTTGGCATTCTTTTAGCTGCGATTTTGGGTTGGGTTTTCTATCAAGAAATTATTCGATTACTAACTTTGCCTTTTTGCGATTTAGGCAGTTCTTCCGCTCCTACGCAAGATGGCTGTGGGGATTTGTATGTTAATGGAATTCTTGGCCCGTTCAATTTACAGGTAAAGATATCCATTTTGTGTGGAGTTATTCTCGCTGCGCCAGTTTGGATCTATCAGCTTTGGTCATTTATTACCCCAGCGCTACACAAGAAAGAGAAAAAAGTTGCTTTGATTTTTGCAGGAGTAGCCACACCTTTATTTTCCACCGGCGCAGCTCTTGCTTATTTGATCCTTCCACATGCAGTAGATGTATTGCTCGGTTTCACACCCGACAATCTCGGAAATCTTGTCCGCTTTGATGAGTACTTAGATTTTGTATTGAGACTGATTTTGATATTCGGAATAGCATTTGTTTTACCATTGTTCTTGGTGGCGCTTAATTTACTAGGGGTGTTGTCCGGCAGATCGATACTCAAACCATGGCGAACAGCTGTTTTTCTTTGTTTTTTGTTTACAGCAACATTCACCCCTACTCCAGATCCTATTACTATGACATTGCTAGCAATTCCACTTTGTCTCATTTATTTCATCAGCGGCTTGTTTGCGCTACTAACAGATAAACGACGAAACCGTAGTAAAGATCACTCTATCGATGTTTCTCCAATAGAAAAACCCGAAGCAATTTAAATGTGGTTGATAGTTGTAAATGCAAAGTCCGGAAAAGGTAAAGCTGGGAAATTATCAAATCAGTTAATTACTCTCATGAAAAAAGATCACCAGATCTACAAGGTGATAAATACCGACTCAGCCGCAGATACAAAATACCTTGTCGAGCAAGAGTTAGAGACAAAAAAATACCAATATCTGGTTGCTGTTGGAGGAGATGGACTAGTTAATTTATGTATTCAGTATGTGGCTTGTAAACCTATAGCTCTAACCGTTATCTCTGCTGGTACTGGCAACGATTTTGCGCGGGCAGTAGGCACTCACCAAAAATCTCTTCCAGATATCTATCATGCAATCAAATCAACTAATGCTGACAAGATTGATCTTGGGAAAATTTCAGGATCGTTTGGAGAACGTTGGTATGTGCAAGTTTTGAGCACTGGATTTGATGCTTCAGTCAATTCTTTAGCTAACCGAATTAAATGGCCCAAGGGCCGGTTGAAGTACACGCTTAGTACATTGCTCACATTGGCGCGCTTTAAACCAATTACATACGAGATAGAACTCGATGGAAAGCAACTGACCATTCCAGCGATGCTCTTATCTGTAGCTAATGGTCAAACTTATGGTGGTGGTATGAGAATTTGTCCGGACGCATCTAATTCTGATGGGTATTTTGATGTTTTTATAGTCAAACCAGTGTCGAGAATGGTACTGCTTACAATTTTTCCCAAAGTTTTTTTTGGCAAACACATTCCGCATCCGAGGATTGAAATTCTTAAGGCAAAACAAGTGCGCCTAAACGCAAGAACATTTGCTCATGCTGATGGTGAGTACGTTTCAGATCTGCCTATTTCAATTTCAAATGAACCAAAAGCTCTGAGCACTTGGCTGATGAAATGACATTATCTCCTGCGGAAAGTTACGCATTAAATAAATCTCGTAGTAAATTTCCCAAAACAAAGAAGTTTGCTGAGAGTTTTCCTTTTGAACTTGATTCCTTCCAAATAGAAGCATGTCACGCCTTGGAGAGCGGCAAGGGCGTTCTGGTTGCAGCACCTACTGGCGCAGGGAAAACTATTGTTGGCGAATTTGCAGTCGATCTGGTTATCAACACTGGTGGCAAATGTTTTTATACAACGCCTATTAAGGCTTTGAGCAATCAAAAATTTCAGGAGTTAAGTTCTAAATATGGTGAGAGCAAAATTGGCCTACTTACCGGTGATACTTCCATAAATTCTGAGGCCCAAATCGTCATTATGACAACGGAAGTTCTACGAAACATGATTTATTCAAACTCCTCGACAATTGCCGATCTTAAATATGTTGTTATGGATGAAGTGCATTATCTAGCTGACAAATTTAGAGGGGCAGTCTGGGAAGAAATTCTGATTCATCTATCAGAGGCGGTTCAGGTGATTTCTCTTTCAGCTACCGTATCCAACGCTGAGGAATTTGGTGAGTGGCTCCAAACCGTTAGAGGCGATACCGAAGTTATTGTTAGTGAAATTCGACCAGTGCCTCTATATCAGCATGTTCTCTTTGGAAACCGGTTATTGGATCTTTTTGGGGATAACCAAAAACTTAATCCAGAGCTCACCCGGTTGGAAAGAGATACTTATCGGCAGGTAAAGGGCAATTGGCGAGATAAACCAAAGGGTCCTAGGCCGCTGATGCGTTCGGAGATTGTTGAAAAATTGGATCGCGAGGGTTTATTGCCAGCAATAACATTTATCTTCTCAAGAAATAACTGTGATGCTGCAGTTAGGCAATGTTTAGCCGCAGGTATTCGATTGACCAACAGTGAGGAACGCAAAGAAATTCGAGCAACTATCGCAAGAAATATGAAAAATCTAGCCGAGGATGATCTGGTGGTGCTTGGTTATTACGAGTGGGCGGATGCACTAGAACGAGGTATTGCTGCTCACCACGCTGGACTTCTGCCTGCGTTTAAAGTTACTATCGAAGAATTATTTCAACGAGGTTTTGTTAAAGCTGTTTTTGCAACAGAAACTTTGGCATTAGGTATAAACATGCCTGCTAGAACAGTGGTTTTGGAGAAATTAAGTAAATGGAATGGTGAAGGTCATGTTGCAATCTCACCTGGTGAATATACGCAATTAACTGGCAGAGCCGGTCGACGCGGTATAGACATTGAGGGTAATGCGGTCATTCTCTGGAATAATGATTTGGACTCAACATCTGTTGGTGGATTAGCTTCAACTCGTACTTATCCTTTGAAGAGTTCATTCAAACCCACATACAACATGAGCATTAATCTAATTTCTCAGTTTGGTTCAAGTCGGGCTAGAACTTCTCTAGAGTCATCTTTAGCCCAGTTTCAAGCAGATAAAGCGGTAGTAGGTTTGGCAAAGCAGATCAGAAAGAATGAGGTAGCAAGGGATGATCTCTACAAGCAGGTGGAGTGCCATTTAGGAAACTTTATGGAGTATGCCTCCATGAGGGGTGAGATCAAAAAACTTGAAACTGATGGACGCAGGAGTAAACGTAAACGTCATGAAATTGAAGAAGAAATCGGAAATATTCGGAAAAAATTGAAACAACATCCGTCTCATTCGTGTCCGGATCGAGAGAATCATTCTCGGGTAACTGAACGCGCTCAACGATTACAGCGAGAGATAGATGGTCTTTCAGAGCGAATAGATTCAAGAACAAATGTGATTGCGAAAAGATTTGATCGGATCAAGGTAATTTTGGACAAGTTTGGGTATGTAGAAAATGATGCAATCACAGCCTCTGGGAAGTTGCTGGCCAAAATATATGGTGAAACTGATCTTCTAATATCCGAATCTATTCAAGCAGGAGTATTTAGTGCATTATCTCCATCAGATCTCGTAGCGGTTATCTCATCTTGTGTTTATGAATCCCGTAATGATGAAGCTGCGAAGGTGCCTCGAGGTGATGTTCAAATGGCTTTGACGCAGGTATCAAAGATTTATGCAAAGATTCATGATGCGGAAAGTGATATGAATTTAGAACCGATGCGAGCTCCTGATTTTGGTTTTTGCTGGGCATCCCATAAATGGGCAAGCGGGCACTCATTAACATCCATCCTTAAAGGAAGCGAATTAACTGTTGGCGATTTTGTTCGAGCGATGAAACAGATAATAGATCTGCTTCGCCAATTACGAGCAGCTGCGCCTGAGCTTCAACCAATAATTGATCAATCCTTGAAACAAATTGACCGTGGTGTTATTGCTTATGCAGGTGCCGCGCTATGACCTTAATGCTGTTAGACAGTGCATCTCTTTGGTATCGCGCATATTTTGGTATGCCGGACACTTTAGTTTCACCATCAGGAATGCCGGTGAACGCTATTCGCGGGTTCTTAGATATGACATCTCGTTTAGTTGTTAAATACCAACCTAACCGACTAGTTGCTTGCTTAGAGGGAGATTGGCGTCCATCATGGCGAGTGGAGTTATTTCCTGATTACAAATTAAACCGATTGGATGAAGAGGGTGAGGAGGATGAACCGGACACACTTTCACCTCAAATTCCTATCTTGCTTCAAGTTCTTGATGCCCTTGGCTTGCCTTTACTAGGTGTAGATGATTACGAAGCAGATGATCTAATAGCAACTTTGAGCGTTGAGCAATCAGGACCTACTCGAATAGTTACTGGTGATCGAGATCTTTTTCAATTAGTCGACGATGATCGAGATGTGAAGGTAGTTTATTTAGCAAAAGGTGTTTCCAATCATGATTTAGTAGATCTGAAATGGATCTCACGTAAGTATGAGATTCCAGGAGACCGGTACGCACTTTTTGCCATGATTAGAGGTGATTCTTCCGATGGTTTACCTGGTATCAAAGGAATTGGCGAAAAAGGTGCTGCCTATATTGCAAACAACTTTGATTCACTACCTGCTGTAATTGAAGCAGCAAAAAAAGGGGATGAACGCCTTACTGCAAATCACCAAAAGAAATTGATCGAAAGTTCGAAGTACGCAGCTATTGCACCAAAGTTAGTTAATTGCGCCACTGATGTGACTATTCCGAAGATGATCATAGATTTGCCTAAATCACCGGCTTCAATGGCAGATTTGATGCGATTGAAAGAACAATACGGGCTTGGAGCAAGTATCGATCGAGTTATCAATGCTTTTGGTTGGTCATGATGAACCTGTTAAAGAGTTTAGTTGCAGGTCTCATTGGCTCTTTAGCCTTTGAACCTTTCGCAATATGGGCATTTGCAATAATTAGCTTGGGCCTTTGGTACCAGCTGATCTCTAAGCAACATTTCAAACAGCGTTTGCAAACCTCCTATTCTTTTGGTCTAGGAGTTCTTTTGCCAACGCAGATGTGGACTGGAATTTACGTTGGTAATTTGCCATGGTTGATTCTCTGCGTTGCGCAAGCGTGCTTTTTTATGATTCCAGCCATCTTTGTTGGAAAGGCAAAAAAATTCAACCAAATTGCATTTATTTGCTCATACGTAATTATGGAATTAACGCTTAGAACCTTGCCTTTTACTGGATTTGGATGGTCTCGCCTGGCATTTAGCCAAGTAGATTCACCGTTATCGTCAATCTATCCACTGCTGGGTGTTGCTGCAGTTGGAGTTTTTCTCGCTTGGGTCGCAACAGTTCGTAATTTGAAAACATTTCTGTATCCAGCATTAATTATTCTCTGCGCCAGTTTTATTCCAACCCCGGTAAGTATTGATGGTTCTGTAAGAATCGCTTTAGTTCAAGGGGGAGTGGTAAACCTAGGCCTGGATTTCAATGATAAACCTAAAGAGGTATTCCTTCGCCATCTAAACCAAACTCAAAATTCGATTCTTCCAAATCAAGTTGATCTCATTGTTTGGCCGGAGAATGCTGTTGATGTGGATATTCTCAAGAATAAAGACGTCATGCAAGCTATTACAGATCTATCACTGAAGTTGAAAACTCCAATCCTGATTGGGGGAGTCACAAATTCACCAAATCCTCGCAATCAATCGATGCTTTTTGAACCCAATTTGAAGCAGGTTTACACAAAGAGGTATCTAACACCTTTTGGTGAGTACCTACCTTTGCGCACGCTCGCCGAAAAGTTATCTCCTTATGCGAAACAGATTAACGATTTTGATGCCGGTTCAAATTCTGTTGTTTTTCGAATCGACAATAACGAGTTTAGAACCTTGATTTGCTATGAATTGCTAGATGATAGGTTTTCTGTTGAAAATGACAAGGATTTTCTTCTCATTCAGACTAATAATGCAACCTTTGGTGACACTGCTCAATTAGATCAACAACTTAATATTGGCCAAGTCAGAGCTGCTGAGTCTGCTCGGAATATCGGTTATGTTTCAACGACGGGTACTACTTCATTTATCAATCGCGATGGCAAGATAGAAGCCCAATTAGAAAAATTCTCTCCTGGAACGCTGGTAAGTGAAATAAATATATCTTCGGGATCAACCTATGCACAAAGATATGGTTGGTTGGTCGAACCACTGGCTATAATTGCTCTCTTAGTTCTGCTGATGGTTAGACGACGGGGGAGCCAGTGACATCGGTCTTAGTTGTTATCCCTACCTACAATGAATCTGAAAGCATTGAATCACTTCTGAAAAGATTAAATCAAGCACGTATGCAGATATCAGGTAAATATGAGATCGACATTCTTATAGTTGATGATAATTCACCTGATCAAACAGCTGTTATCGCAAAAAAACTGCAATTATCTGGTTTAAAAATATTATCTCGACAACATAAATCAGGTTTGGGACCAGCTTATTTGGCTGGATTTAAACAAGGTTTGCTGGAGAAATATGATTACTTTGTTGAGATGGATGCTGATTTAAGTCATCAACCAGAGCAGCTTATAGATCTACTAAATGCCGCATCTCAAGCAGATTTGGTAATTGGTACCAGGTGGATTCCTGGCGGATCGGTTGTTAATTGGCCAAAGAGACGAAAATGGATCTCTAAATTAGGCACCGGTTATGCTTCGTTTGCGTTGAATTTACCGTATAAGGATTTAACCTCCGGTTACCGAGTTCTGCCTAGGGAGTTCTTGTCTCAGCTAGATTTTTCACTGATAGAAACTCGAGGTTATGGTTTTCAAATTGAAATGGCACTCAAAGCAATTGAATCTGGATTTGGGATAAAGCAGGTTCCAATTACATTTGTTGAAAGAGAGAATGGTTATTCAAAGATGAGCTTGGCGATCATCTGGGAGGCTTGGTCCATGGTGACAATTTGGGCCTTACGCCGTTTGATTAAACGCCGATAATCTACATTATGTAAAGTTGAGAAGATCTAGTTCGAAGCCAACTCCTCGATCGGTAGGCAACTACAGACCAAATTCCTATCCCCATAAACTCCATCTATTCGGCCAACTGTAGGCAGATATTTTCCAGCTCTTCCAATACCAAAGCCTTCGCCATTAGGAAAAGCTGCACTCTGACGAGAATATTTTCGATCCCAATCATCGCGAACTAAATCTCCCATTGTGTGAGGGGCATGCCGTAATGGAGACTCCTCAATAGTGATCTTTCCAGATTCAATCGCAGCGATCTCGCTACGAATGCTCTCCATTGCTGCTAAGAATCTATCTAACTCTCTAACATCCTCTGATTCGGTTGGTTCAATCATCATCGTTCCCGCTACTGGAAAACTGACAGTCGGTGAGTGAAATCCATGATCCATAAGTCGTTTTGCGATGTCATCGACGGTAACACCTGTGGTTTTTGTTATTTCTCTAATATCAATGATGCACTCGTGTGCAATATATCCGTTTTGACCTCGGTATAGGACCGGGAAGGATGGATCTAACTTTTTAGCCAAGTAATTAGCTGACAAGATCGCTACCTCAGTTGCTCTAGTAAGTCCTGCTCCACCCATCATCCTGATATACATCCAAGAGATAGGCAAAATTGATGCAGATCCAAATGGAGCACTGGATACAGGTCCTGGACCAGTTGCTGGACCGGCAGCGGGATTTGCGGGATGGTTAGGTAAAAATGGTGCTAAGTGAGATCGAGCGATCACGGGTCCTACTCCTGGTCCCCCGCCGCCATGTGGAATGCAAAAAGTTTTGTGGAGATTCAAATGTGAAACATCAGCTCCAAATTTTCCAGGTTTCGCAACTCCTACTAACGCATTCAAGTTAGCCCCATCAACATAAACCTGACCACCAGCTTTATGAACTAATTCGCATATTTCTGATATCGCAGATTCAAATACTCCATGTGTTGACGGGTAAGTGACCATCAATGCTGCGAGTTGACCTTCATATTGCGCAATTTTTGATTTGAGATCGTCAAGAGAGACGTTGCCATCATCATCACATGCAATAACAATAACTTTCATACCTGCCATCACCGCACTTGCCGCATTTGTGCCATGAGCACTTGAAGGAATTAAACAAATATTCCTTGCTTGCTCTCCTTTGCTATCAAGATAATTTCTAATAGCTAGTAAGCCAGCAAACTCCCCCTGCGAACCTGCATTTGGTTGTAATGAAACAGCGTCATATCCGGTAACTGAGGTTAACCAACCACTCAAAGACTCGATTAGTTTTGTATAACCAATAGATTGCGACACTGGTGCAAATGGGTGGATTGAATTAAATTCCGGCCAGGTTATAGGAATCATCTCTGAGGTTGCATTTAACTTCATCGTGCAGGAACCAAGTGGAATCATAGTTCGATCCAAAGCAAGATCCCGATCAGATAAGGCTCTTATATATCTGAGCATTGAGGTTTCTGAGTGATAGGTATTGAAAATTGGATGGGTGAGAAAATCACTTCCTCGGGCCATCTTGGAGAAAATTTTGCTTTCTGTTGACATCTTGGATTGGAATATTTGAACCAAAGATTCCAAATCTTTGGTTGTGCTTTGTTCATCAAAACTTACTGCTAGATGTTGCTCATCTACTAAGCGTAAATTAAACCCAGCCTTCTCAGCTGCTTCATAGATTGATTTAGCCTTTGGTGTGGGAATCAAAACGGTATCAAATATCT
>WLEM01000089.1 GCA_009704285.1 Actinomycetota bacterium | reverse complement strand
TAATACAACATTTGAAACCCCACCAGTTAAAACCTCAACCTGTGGGTTATCCTCATTTTTAATCACCTTTTTATTAATTAGATACTCAACTACCGTATCTTGATTTAGTAACTCAACGCTCACCTTTTAACCCTTATAGAACTCGGGCGATAGTAAAGCCATAATCAACAAATAAAGATTGACCGGAAATTGCAGTGTTATCTTCACATCCCAATAGATAAGCAGCATTAGCCACATCCTGCGGCACAATCATTTTGTGCCCAGGAGTTTGACTCTGAACATTCTCTATCTGTGCTGGCTTTAATAATCCTCGTGACATCGGTGAATCAACAACACCTGGAAGTAAGCCATTGACCAAAATACCTTTGGCATTTCCCAAATCAACCGCCATTGATCTCACCAAGCCACCAACTGCTGCCTTAGTAACTGTGTATGACATCTTCTCTTGTCTTGTGATCTGCTCCCAGAATGAACTTAAAATCACAATCTTTCCTCGTTGTTTAATCAGATTGTGAAGAAGTAAGGCTTGAGTAGTTTGTGAAATAAATGAAACATTTGCCTCAAATAATCGATTTAAATCATCACCTGCGTGGTTGATTACTGAGTCATTGTTATTAGCACCTTGGGCAAATACCACCGTATCAAATAACTCACCCTTTAATAGCTCAGGAACTGGAGCATCTGTAATTGGTAGTTGAAACTGCTCACTTGGATTTGTAAGTGTGCGAACACCGTAAGTTACTTTGTAACCTTGGGCTTTAAACTTGTCAGCAATCGCATTTCCCAGAACGCCAGTGCCACCAAAGATTAAAAGTTTAAGTGAAGCGGCAGTGCTCATTACTTCTTAAAACCATACCTATCTAATATCGCCTTACTTATTGCAGCTCTTCTTACCCGCTCCCTTGCAGTTGACTCCACCAAACCTTGGATGTGTGCTCCAGAAGGATAAAGTCCAGGGGAGTTTCGAAGTGTGAATTTTAAGTAGATAGGAGAGGCAACTCGGACTAGATCTGGGGTTTCATAATGTCTAACTGCGCCGCCAAAATCATCTGGTCCTTCAACATAGATATCAACTGGAATATCAACTTGTGATCTGATCGCTGCAATCTGTTGCAAAGATAGATCGGTAGCTAAGTTAAGTGTTGATGCCCCAAGATCTTCCAGTAACGCTGCAGTTGCTGGATTATTACAAACCATAGCCACTGAAGTTTTAAGAATTAACTCCTTGGGTAGATCACCTTTTCGCTTTGCATCCCCTAGAACTTTAAGTAATCCAAGATCTCCAACTAACACACTTCGTAGTCCAAGATTTACACCATTAATTACATCCTCTAATGCATATCGAAGTTGATCTCCGCCACGAAGTGAGGGGGATGCAATCACACCGGCTGATGCACTGACCTGCTTTCCAATATCCCAGGAAGCCCTTGGTCCAACAAATAAACAAACCTCAATCTTTTCCTTTTTGCCCATAGCAACCATCTGTTTAATCTCAGCATCAGTTTGCAACATAATTCCTGAGCCTTGGGAGATGCGATGGATTATTAATTTAAGTTTTTTTGCCTCATCAACAACTGTTTTAAAAGCTGCTGGTCCTTCAACAGATGGAATCTCAATTTTGTACCTAGAGCCATCGGCAAATCGCTTGGCCGACTCTGGTAATCCATCAGCATCTTGAGATTGAATTTTTTGCTTGTTTAAAATTCCAATTGAGCGCTTCATTGGCCCTTTTGGATCACGGGTACTTGGCCAAGATGCCATTTTGCTCCATCCAAATCACTTTTTAGATTTAAGTGATGGGTAAGTATAATCGGATAATAATGAGTAACAACAGTGCTTTTGAGCAGATCACCTACGCAGGACAGGTAGTAGTTGTTACCGGTGCTGCAAGTGGTATTGGCAAATCAGCAGCACAATTAATAGCAGCCCGTGGGGCAACGGTTATCTGTGTTGATCTAAATTCAGCAGGTGTTGATCAAGTCGCATCTGAAATCAATGCTCAAGGTTTAACTGCGCAGGGTGCTGCATTAGATATTTCAAATCAAGTGGCGGTGATGGAGTTAATCTCAAATCTTGCTAAAAAACATAATCGAATTGATGCCTTAGTAAATTGTGCTGGCTATCCAGGACCAACAGGTGAGTTTGTAGAAAATATCAATTGGCCAGATTATCAAAAGGTTATTGAGGTCAATCTATATGGGGCAATCTGGTTAACCCAAGCAGTGCTGCCAATTATGAAAAAACAAAAGTATGGCCGGATTGTTCAGGTCTCATCAATTGCAGGCAAAGAGGGAAATCCAAAGATGGCACCATACAACACAGCCAAAGCGGGCTTGATTGGTTTTGTAAAAGGAGTAGCAAAAGAGGTAGCAGTTGATGGCATCACAATTAACGCACTAGCCCCTGCCGTAATTGCAACTCCAATTAACGTCAATACTGCAAAAGAAACCTTGGCTTATATGATCGCAAAGATTCCAGCAGGCAGACTTGGTGAGCCAAGTGAGGTAGCAGAGATAATTGCCTTTATGGGCTCTAAAGCATGTTCATTCACAACTGGATTTACCTTTGATATCTCAGGCGGTCGAGCAACTTACTAATCGCAGTAAATAACTGACATACTTGCACTTATGGCCGATGAAGTCCGAGCATTATCACTAGATCAATTACGCAAACGCAAAAGTGTTAAGTGGCGACAATTTCCAGATGATGTTCTTCCGCTTCCAGTTGCCGAGATGGATTTTGAATCAGCACCGGCAATAAAAGCTGCCTTGCTAGATATGGTGGAAAGATCTGACACTGGCTACCTAGGACCATTTCCTGAATTATTTGATGCCTTTGCCAAATTTTCAACTCAAAGATGGGGCTGGCAGCCTGATGTTAAACAGATGCGAATTGCTACCGATGTTGGAGTTGGCATTGTTGAGTTAATGCGGGTTTTAATTAAGCCAGGTGAAAAGGTAATGCTTAACTCACCGGTTTATGAAAATATCTGGCGATGGATTACCGAGGTTGCTGCCACCACAGTTGATACCCCACTAATTGAAGAAGATTTAAATTACAAATTAGATCTAGTAGCAATTGAAAAAGAGTATAAAAATGGAGTCAAGATCCATATTTTATGTCACCCACATAATCCAGTAGGAGTTATCTTTGATAAGCAGCAGTTAACCGCATTAGCTGAGTTAGCAAAGCGCTACCAAGTAGTGATTTTAAGTGATGAGATCCACGCCCCACTCTCCTATGATGCAAAGAGCTTCACGCCATTTCTTGCGGTAAGTGATGTTGCTAAAGAGGTTGGAATAATTATTTCCAGCGCTAGTAAATCCTTTAACTTAGCTGGCCTTAAATGCGCACTTATCATTACCCAATCAAGTGCGCTGCAGGAGCGGATTAACAAAATGCCACTGGCAGTAACTTGGCGGGCATCTTTATTTGGCGCTGTAGCATCAACTGCTGCATACGCCCAATCCTCAGATTGGTTAGATCAATTACTTATCACTTTAGATGAGAATAGAAAATTAGTTGATAAGTTAATTCAAAGTAAGTTGCCAGGAGTTAAGTATCGAATCCCAGATTTTGGCTACCTTGCCTGGCTTGATATGAGCGCCCTTGGTTTAGGGGATGATCCAGCAGCGCGGATATTGGAAAAGGGCAAGGTTGCTTTAAATGGTGGAGTTTTATATGGACCAAAACATAAGAGCTTTAT
>WLEM01000088.1 GCA_009704285.1 Actinomycetota bacterium | reverse complement strand
CGAATCATGATTGAGTTGGATAAGCAGTACCCTAATTACGGATTCGCTAGTCACAAAGGGTATATAACAGCATTACACACAGACTCAATTAAAAAGCATGGAGTTCTACCAATACATCGCAAATCATTTTCCAATATCTCAGCATTAATGGGTTAATTAGTAATCAACAGTTTTTTTCTAAGAGAGCAATAAATACTGTTACTTTGATAAGTTTCTGAAGTGATTGACGAAAAAACTGCCAGATTGGTTTTGTTCTCTGCTGTCACGCCGGGTAACATTTTTTGGGGCAATCAGGTTGCAAGCCTTGGTGCCTCTCAGGTGTATCACAAAATTATCAAGGAAAGCAGTTACTCAAGGATTTCAGATTATCAAGAGGTAAAAGAGAAGGTAGCAACCTTAAAACCCTTAGATTTGGTCGCTGAGCTTAGAAAGTCAGACTCTGAATTCATCACACCTACTGATTTAGATTGGCCAATCCCATTAATGGATTTATCATCACCGCCAATCGGATTAGTCATCAAAGGTGATCGAGAGATACTAGGTAGCTTAGATAGATCGATTTCCATTGTCGGAAGTAGAAGACCTACCGAATATGGCTTGGCAGTGTCGAATAAATTAGCTTCAGATTCAGCTACTGCAAAAGTAGTTGTGATAAGTGGTGGCGCCTATGGGATAGATACCGCAGCCCATAAAGGTGCAATTAGTGCAGGTGGAAGCAGCGTTGCTGTTCTAGCTGGCGGGTTTAATCATCTATATCCAACTGAGAATAAAAGGCTTTTTTCCCAAATTACTAACAACGGGTTATTGATTTCTGAGGTGATGCCAAGTGTGAAGAGTCAGCCGAGTAGATTTCTAATTAGAAATAGGTTGATTGCAGCTTTATCCAAAGCAACTGTTGTAGTTGAGGCTGAGTTTGTCAGTGGCTCAATACGAACGGCACGAGATGCAGCAGAGATTTTTAGACCAGTTTTTGCTATTCCCGGACAGATATCTTCACCGCTAAGTGCTGGATGTCATCGTCTAATTGCTGATCGCGTCGCTGATATAGCTACGACTTTGGTTGAAATATTGGAGGTAATCACTCCTTTGCAAAAGCGGTAGATAAAAGGTGAGAGAATACTGCTAATGGAAAATTTCAAGGCGGGCTTTGTCGCAATAGTAGGTCGGCCTAACACTGGTAAATCTACTCTGGTAAATGCCTTAGTCGGATCGAAAATTGTTATTACTTCGCATCATCCCAATACAACTCGAAATCCAATTCGTGGAATTATTAGTCGAGATAGCTATCAAATGATTGTAGTTGATACACCAGGCATGCATAAGCCTAAAACTGCGCTGGGAACAAGATTAAATTCCATGGTAAATGAAAATATACAATCTACAGATTTAGTGTTGCTGTGCCTGCCAGTAAATGAAGAAATTGGTGCCGGCGATGAATATATTGCAAAACAGATAAAGAGTAATCAAGTGGTTTTTCTCGTTGTAACTAAAACAGATGCAGTCTCTAAATCAGATCTGGCGGTTAAGTTGACTCAGGTTCATGAATTTGCCATCAGAACTAATCTGCAAAAAGCTGAGATCATTCCAGTATCGGCTAAGAATCTTGATCAAACAGAGTTGCTACTTGAGTTGCTTTCCAAACATCTTCCGCCATCACCTGCGCTTTACCCCACTGATATCAATACCGACCAAGCTGAAGAGTTAATGTTTGCTGACCTGATTCGAGAGGCAGCAATACAGGAGTTATATGAGGAGCTTCCGCATTCTGTGATGGTGACCATTGAAGAGATGGGAGAGCGCGAAGGTGGAAAGATATTTGATATTAGCGCGACACTGCATGTTGAACGAGATAGTCAGAAGGGCATAATTATTGGACCACAAGGAAGTAAGTTAAAGGCTATTGGAACCTTAGCTCGCAAATCCATTGAAAATTTAGTGGGCATGCAGGTGTTTTTGCAGATTCATGTGAAGGTTTCAAAAGAGTGGCAAAAAGATACAAAGTTGCTAGCAAAGTTAGGTTTTACAGACGCACTTTCCGACTAGCAAAGTAGGAGCCAATCAATACCAGCGGTAATCCAAGAAGGATTCCCAAGGTGATTGGTTCACCCAATAAAATCACACCAAGCATTACCGCTACCGCAGTATTTAGATAGGTTATTAAAGAGGCCCTAGGTGGTCCGACTTCAGCTAGTAATTTGAAGAATAAAATGAAAGCAATCGCAGTGCAAAACACACCAAGTGCTGCAACTGAAGCAATTGCCTCTACTGAAGGTGTTTGTTTAGGCCAGCTGTTAAGTGCAAATGGAAGGTAGAACAAGGTAGTAATAATCATCGCCCATGAATTTAACGCTATGGCAGGCACATTAGGTATCTTTCGATTAATCATATTTACCGCATAGGCATAACCAATAGCTGCCAAAATCACCATACCAATAGATCTTAAGTCTTGGCGTCCACTTATTGATTCGATACCAACAACTGCGACAACACCCATAAATCCAATAATCAATCCAAATAATCGAGTCTTGTGCCAAACCGTGTGGTCACCTGTCATTGATGCAAAAATAGCTGCCCAAATTGGGACTGTTGCTACTAACAATCCAGCTAAGCCTGAAGAGATTTTTTGTTCAGCATTTGTAATTAGATACCAAGGGCCAATCAATTCAGCAACTGTGTAGATTAAAACTATATGCCAATATTTTCGAGGGATTCTTATTTTATTTTGCATCAAAGCTAGGGGAAGTAAAACCATGGCTCCGATTAGGACTCGAAAGAAGATGATGGTCGAGGGAGAAATCTCCTCCACTGCAACTTTAATGAAAAGATATGGCGTACCCCAGAGGAAACCCACTAGGGCAAATCTGCCCCATCCAACTCTGGTCAATTTATTTGCGCCTTCCTAAAACAGCATTAATCTCAATTGCAATCTCTGAGTATAGTGAGTTTGCATCATCTGTTACGCCACTTAAATTGAAGAATCCATGAATTTGCCCAGCAAACTCTTTATAGACTGCAGGGACAGAATCTCTAATTAATTTATTGTAGTAATTTCTTACATCATCGGTAAGCGGATCAAACTCAGCTGCTATCAAAATTGCAGGTGCTACTCCTTTTAATGATTTGGCTGTAACTGGAACAGCATATGGATCAGATCTATCACTCTCTTTTGCTAGGTACTGCTGCCAATACCACTTCATCGCTCTGGTGCTCAGGCCGTATCCCTCGGCATGATCAATTGCAGATTGATAACCCATCTGCGCATCATTACAAGGATATATAAGTAGCTGAAAAGCTAGCGAGATGAGATTTTCATGAACTGCCTTTAGCGCAACTGCTGAAGCAAGATTACCCCCGGCACTATCGCCACCCACGCCGATACTTGTACGATCAATTGATAGTTGGTCAGCATTTGCAACTAGCCATTGGAGTGTGACGTAGCAATCATTGAAAGCTGCTGGGTATGGATGTTCTGGAGCTTTTTGATACTCAACCGCCACAATTACAAAATCTCCATCGTTAGATATTTTTCTAAGTGCTGGCTCATATATATCTAGAAAATTCAGTACCCAGCCACCACCATGAAAAAACAGCAGCACTGGCAGATTTTTTCGATCGCTTGGTCGATAAATTCTTAACGGTAATTCAGATGTTGGCCCTTGAATTGTTTTAGATTGGTGAGAGTAGATCTCATCTAATGGTTGTTGTAGCGCCACATGCAATT
>WLEM01000087.1 GCA_009704285.1 Actinomycetota bacterium | reverse complement strand
GCTGCATAGTCTTATTGGTTGGTATAGGAATTACACCTAACTTATAAATCTGCATAAATTCAGATGCTTCAGTCATGGCCGTGCCAGTCATGCCACTTAACTTCTCATATAAGCGGAAGTAGTTTTGCAGGGTAATCGTGGCCAAAGTCTGGTTTTCATTTTGAATTTCAATCCGCTCTTTGGCCTCTAATGCTTGGTGTAATCCTTCGCTATACCGTCGTCCAGCGAGCATTCGCCCTGTGTGCTCATCCACAATCAAGAGCTCACCATTCATTACAACATAATCCTTATCTCGCTTAAATAACTCTTTAGCTCGGATGGCATTATTTAAGTACCCAATCATTGGGGTATTTACCGCTTCATAGAGATTCTCAATACCAAGTGCTTCTTCAACTCGAGATACACCCTCTTCTAAAATTCCTACGGTGCGCTTTTTTATATCTATCTCATAATGCTGACCGAGATTTAATCTTGCAACCAAATTAGCAAACTCGACATACCACTTAGTGGGCTTGTCTGCTGGACCTGAAATAATAAGTGGAGTTCTTGCCTCATCAATTAATATCGAGTCAACCTCATCGACAATTGCAAAATTATGACCACGTTGTACACAATCAACCAAGCTCCAAGCCATGTTGTCACGTAGGTAATCAAATCCAAACTCATTATTGGTTCCATAAGTTATATCTGCTGCATATGCTTCGCGGCGCTCTGCTGGTGACATGCTGGCAAGGATTACGCCGACTTTTAATCCAAGAAATCTATGAACTCTTCCCATCCATTCACTATCGCGCTCTGCTAAATAATCATTGACAGTAACAATGTGAACACCTTTACCAGTCAAGGCATTTAGGTATGCAGGCAAAGTGGAAACTAAAGTTTTACCTTCACCAGTCTTCATCTCTGCAATATTGCCTCGGTGTAGCGCAGCACCACCCATAACTTGAACATCGTAATGACGTTGTCCCAATGTTCGTTTTGCTGCTTCTCGTACCACAGCAAAAGCTTCCGGTAGAAGTGAATCTAAACTCTCACCATTTTCATAACGCAATTTAAAGGCTGCGGTTTTACCACGTAGTGCATCATCATCTAATGAAGTTATTTGATTTTCGAAAGCATTAACCTCTTGGGCAATTTTTGCTAATTGCTTTACAGCTTTGCCTTCGCCGGCACGCAAAATCTTGTCTACTAAACCCACAAAGATCCTCCGCTAGCCTCTTGATTTATTTTATAAATGCTCAGTGGCTTATGGTATTAGAGAATTACGGCCCACTGCACACGCAGTAATAGCGGCAGTTACCGTGATTTTGGCTTCAAAAAGAGCCCGTATCCCCTCCATCATTGATGCACCGGTGGTGACTAGATCATCAATGAGAAAAATCGCCCCCTGAGGATTTTCACAGGAAGTAACCTCAAACATTCCGTAGGTATTTTGCATTCGCTGCTTACTATTTAATCTGCTCTGATCTTTCAAATTTTTTCGCTGGGAAAGCAGTTGCAGTAAATGAGAGTTTATTGATTTTAACTCAAGATAGTTTTGGACTTCAATGCCAAGCTCTTGAATATGATCTCGTCCACGCCTTCTAATTGCCAAAGTCGAGGAGGGAATGGTTACCAAATATATCTCACCAGTAATTGCTAAATCCGCAACAGCATAAATAATTGATTGTGAAATGCTCATGGCGAGTAAATCTCTTGCAAGATGGTTGTTGCTTTCTTTTGCAGCTAGTATGACTGCTGATGTTTTATTATTGTAATCAGTCTTAAAGTACAAAGGGTTGCTACCAATAAGAGTTTTCCTGGTGCTAATCTGCCAATTACTCTGACATGTAGGACAGAGCCAGTAATCAGCGGTTGCACAGCCCAAACAAGAAAGTGGAAAGAGCAACTCTTTTAAGGATCTTAAGGAATCCAGCACCCTTTATTTATAACAGGAATCTATCTATGAGTTATTACTTACTTAACTGTTGTTGAAAAAACATCATCTGGTGCTAACGAGATCGGAAATGATTGCACAGAGTTACCGTGCCGTTTAGGTAGTGTTAAGACGAAATGAGCACCTTGATGAGGTTTTCCCCAAGCTAATAATTGTCCTTGGTGCAGCTTTGCATCCTCTAAGGCAATAGATAATCCAAGCCCTGTGCCGCCACTTGTTCTTGCTCTTGATGGGTCAGCTCGCCAAAAACGATCAAATAAATATGGTGCGTCCTCTTCATTAAAACCTAAACCGTAATCTCGAACTCCAATTGCGATTTCATTTTCACTTTCTCTTATTTGAACCCTGACATTCTTGCCCTCACCATGATCTACTGCATTAGTTATGAGATTTCGGAGAATTCTCTCGATTCGCCGTGTATCGCCCTCAATCTGGATTGATTTACTAGGTGAATCAATTTCAAACAATGAAGATTTGCTTGGATGAAGGTAATCAACGGTTTTTTGAACCAAATTCGAGATATCAAAGGTAACAATACCTAATGAGGCAGCTTCGGCATCAAATCTACTTACCTCAAGCAAATCTGACAGTAATAATTCAAATCGATCTATTTGATTGATTAACAACTCACTACTTCTGGCAATATTTGTATCAAAACTTTCTTTCTGCTGATAGATCACCTCTGCGGCCATTCGCAAGGTTGTAAGTGGGGTTCTGAGCTCATGTGAAACATCTGAAACGAATCGCTGCTGAAGCATTGAGAGGTTTTCTAATCTGACGATTTGTTGTTGAATTGAAACCGCCATTTCATTAAATGAATTTCCTAAACTCGCTAGCTCATCTTCACTAGATACTGACATTCGACTAGTTAAATCACCTTGGGTAAATTTCTCGGCAACTGCTGCTGCTTGTTGAACTGGAGCAACTACTTGGCGAATAACAAATTGGGTGCTTAACCCGATTAGCAGCACTAATAGAAGGCCAGCGCCAAGTAAGGTCCAAGTTATTACTGAGATGCTGTCGTACTGTGCATTTAGCTTAAACAGATAATAGATTTCATATATACCAGTACGCGGGATGTTTAATTTCCCACCGATTAAAAATCCTGGATACTGATCACCATTTGAGTATCGAATAGTTACTCTTTCATCCAAAATTTCATCAGATTGACGAACTTGCTCGCGAAATTCACCTGGAATTGAATCTAGTACTAAAAGTGTTGGCACGGTTTGATAAATAATCGGTTCATTACCGCTTTTCGCAAATGGCAAGATCACAGTCTCTCTTCCAGACAATGAGCCATCTTCTCGGCTAGAGGTAATAAAATCTTGTACTACTTTGTTTAAACCTGTATCATTTTGAAATCTTGCAATATTAAAGTGGCCTTGAGCAAGGAATAACGCATTTGAAGTTTCAACCTTAGAAATTGCAATTTTTTCATTAATAATTGTAGTTGCTACTCGATTGTGAACTGATATACCAATCACGGCAGCAATTACGATTGCAAATACAACGCTAGTTAGCAGTACTTTAAGACTAAGGGATTTCCTTATCTTAAATTTGCTCGCAAACATGGCTAAACCTTAGCCGCCCCCGCCTTATATCCAACACCTCGAACTGTTAGCACATACTCAGGATTGTCCACATCGCTCTCAATTTTTGAACGCAGTCGTTGCACATGGACATTTACTAACCGGGTATCAGCAGCGTGCTGATAACCCCAGACCTCACTAAGTAGAGCTTCACGGGTAAAGACTCGACCAGGTTCTTTTGCAAGGGCGGCTAACAAATCAAACTC
>WLEM01000086.1 GCA_009704285.1 Actinomycetota bacterium | reverse complement strand
TATTTATTGTGGTCTTTCCACTCACCTTTTTATCAAATGCCTTTGCACCAACAACTGGTATGCCAAGGCCATTGCAATATGTTGCAGAGTGGAATCCAGTTTCAACAATGGTGGCAGGCTGCCGTGAATTATTTGGTCTTGAGAATCAATTTGGTGCGACTGCTGGATCATTCCCAAGTGAGAATCCATTACAGATGTCAGTTATTTACATGATTTTAATTATGGCAATCTTTATTCCACTTAGTATCAGAAAATACAATAACGCTGCTAAAAAGTAAGTTAGCTAAAAAGTTGTGCCTCTAGTACTGCAACCTTTATCTGCTTGCCATTTGGTGCGGTGTAATTAACAGTTTCCCCAATCTTTGCCCCAAGAACTGCAGCGCCAAGTGGAGATTTCTCAGAGTAGACATCAACATCACCAGATGAAATCTCTCTAGATCCAAGCAAAAACTTAAGTTCATCACCTGCAATATCAACTGTTACTAACATGCCAAGACCAACCACACCTGATTCACCAGCAGGTGGTGTGCCAATATGAGCATGCTCCAACATATGTTTTAGTTGGCGAATTCTTCCTTCAATCTTTCCTTGCTCCTCCCGAGCTGCGTGGTAACCACCATTTTCTTTTAAGTCACCTTCAGCCCTTGCTGTCTCTATTTTCTTAATGATCTCAGCACGAAGTGGACCCTCTAACTGCGCAAGCTCTGCGGCTAGACGATCTGCTGCCTCCTGGGTAAGCCAGGTCTGAGTTGGTTGGTTCATAAGTAGGAAAGGTTACTGGCAACCGGCAATTCCTGCATTTACCGCAGGTAATCGGGTAGCGATCTCAACTGTGCGCAGATTACCACCGGCAATTAGTGATCCTGCTGGCATTAAATCTGTCACCTGACCAACAGTGTTCTTATCAATATCTCTTGCTACTACTGAACAACTGTGTTCTTTAGTTAAATCACGAACTGTAATTTTATAAGTAATAGAGATACGTTGTTCATCAATTACTTTAAATGAAATTAATTCTGATCTTAGCTTTGGGTTTGCGGCATTAAAGCCACTCCAAATAAACCAAGCGGCGGTGATACTTAGCAAAATCCCAGCAATAAAAAAGCGATTGTTTTTCCCACCGGATATGCCATACCTGGCTCTTAGCGCTGGATCAGTATGTACTTTGGGATGCATCACACTCTTATTGTAGATCTAATTGCTGAAGGGTTAAGTAGGCTTATCTCATCTAACCAGGGGGTGAAATCATGGAAGAGGTATCAAGTTTTGATATGGGTGTGGCTGGCTCATTAACCATGATTTTTTTATCACTGGCAATGCTGGCATTAATGATTAGTTTTTATCGCAGGTATAAGAGATTAGTTGACCGTAAAGATCAAGAGTAGTTTTAATCAATTATGAAATCAGCAGTCAGCAAAGCTGCCCTAGTTTTAATCTGGCTCTCTCTGATTTACGCCTGTTATGAACTAGGTGTTTGGCAATTAAACCGTGCCCAAGCTTTAAATGTAGTAACTGCCCCAAAACCTGATCAACCATTAATACCGCTAAATGAGGTTTCATCTGCTGGCAAGAACATGCCGATAAAGGCGGTTAACCGAATAGTTTCGGCCACGGGAAGTTATGCCAACTCATATATTGCCAAGGATCAAAAGATCTCTGAGGAGCAGATTGCAGATTTTGATGTAAGGCTTCTTCAACTAAATACTGGGCATGCAGTCTTAGTGGTGCGTGAGGTATTGGCGCAAGGCTTTGATCAGGTGCTTGGTGAGGTTTCAATTACCGGCCGGCTATATCCAAGGCAAAATGTTGATCGCACTTTTGGCCAGCCAGGTGAGCTCTCTCGGATTGATCCAGCATTGGTTGTAAGCAAAGAGAATCCATTTTTATATGATGGCTACATAATCCTACGAAGTGAGGTTAATGCTAGTAACCAGGTGAGTAGTTTAACTTTGGTGCCATCACCACAAATCTCTGAACGCTTACCTGGCTTTTATTGGCAACACATCTCATATGTAGTGGTGTGGTGGTTTATGGGGCTACTACTGTTGATAGCGCCAATCTTTCCGCAATTTAGACTTAATGCAGAAAAAGTTGGTGATGGCTCGAATAAAAAGGTTAATAAAACCAGGAAGGCGGGCGTAAAAAAGTGAACCGGATTATTTTCTTCTTCCGTTTTTGGGCCCTTTGGGCTGGAGTTATGTCACTGCTCCTCTGGTTTTTGTATATGCCAGCTAAGTACTTAGTAAGTGATAAGAGCTTTTATGAACAGTTCATTTGGATACCAATTGTGCATGGGTTTACCTACCCGGTTTATCTAGTTGCTGCCTTAATACTTTGTATAGCAAAGCGAAAATCATTGCTCAGCACTGGCCTATTTCTATTGGCTGGCACCTTGCCGGTGGCATCAATTTGGATTGAGCGGCGGGTTAAATCCGGCCGGTGGTAGGACGATCCTTTATCTAAACTTAACCTTTAAGCCTTGCGTGTTGCCACTACTTCTTAAGGTTGGTTATTTACCCTTTACCTATTCTTCCAAAACCAATAAGCACAACTAACGAGATTGCGAAGATAGTAATTGGCTAGTGAATCTATTGTTCTAAAGTCAGTCGCCTCCCAGCCACAACCTGCCCGCATTACCTACGTGCTAGATACCTCTGTATTACTTGCAGATCCTGTTGCATTAACTAGATTTGCCGAGCATGAGGTAATTATTCCAATTACAGTTATTGGTGAGTTAGAGACCAAGCGAGATCACCCAGAGCTTGGCTACTTTGCTAGAGCTGCTCTTCGTACCCTGGATGATCTTCGAGTTAAAAGTGGGAGATTAGATCAGCCAATTGGAATTAATGATGATGGTGGCACCCTTTCAGTTGAGTTAAATCATGCCGATGCTTCAAAGTTGCCAGCTGGCTTTTTAAGAGATGGCTCAAATGATTCACGAATTCTTGCAATTGCAAAAAACTTAATGTCAGATGGCCGAAAGGTTGTTTTAGTAACTAAGGATTTACCGCTTCGGGTTAAGGCATCCTCCGTTGGCGTTGAGGCGCAGGAATACCGCGCTGAGCTGGCAAGCACTAGTGGCTGGAGCGGAATGGCAGAGGAGAGTGTTGGCTCCACAGTAATTGATTCTCTTTATGAGAATGAAAAGATTTCACATGAGATTGCGAAAAACTATCCTTGCCATACTGGAATTGTGCTGGCTTCAGAAAAAGGAAGTGCGCTAGCTCGAGTCACACCAGATAAGCATCTGCAATTAGTTCGAGGTGACCGAAGTGCATTTGGATTACATGGCAGAAGTGCTGAACAAAGAGTTGCCTTAGATATTTTGTTAGATCCTGAGGTTGGCATCGTCTCTCTAGGTGGCAGAGCTGGTACTGGAAAAAGTGCCTTGGCATTATCTGCCGGATTAGAGGCGGTATTAGAGAAGCGATTACATAAAAAGGTGGTTATCTTCCGGCCCCTATACGCCGTTGGCGGCCAAGAGCTTGGTTATTTGCCAGGAACTGAAAATGAAAAGATGTCGCCCTGGGCCCAAGCAGTCTTTGACACCTTAGGAGCCTTAGTTAGCCAGCAGGTTTTAGATGAGGTGGTGGAGCGAGGATTAATTGAGGTCTTGCCACTGACCCATATCCGCGGCCGCTCACTTCATGACTCATTTGTAATTGTCGATGAGGCCCAATCCTTAGAACGAGGAGTGCTGCTGACTGTGCTCTCTCGAATTGGCCAAGGTTCTAGGGTGG
>WLEM01000085.1 GCA_009704285.1 Actinomycetota bacterium | reverse complement strand
GCGAGCGTCGTGATGGTGATTTCCAAAAGGAGAAGTCTCCATACACCGAGCGCGTGGTATTTATTAATCGTGTTGCCAAGGTTGTAAAGGGTGGACGTCGTTTCTCCTTTACTGCATTAATTGTGGTTGGCGATGGCAAGGGAATGGTTGGCGTTGGATATGGCAAAGCCAAAGAGGTTCCACAAGCTATTGCTAAGGCAGTTGAAGATGGCAAGAAGAATTTCTTTAAGGTGCCATTAATTAATGGAACTATTCCGCACCCAGTTCAAGGTGAGAAAGCGGCCGGAGTTATTTTGCTTCGTCCAGCCTCTCCTGGTACTGGTGTAATCGCAGGTGGTCCAGTCCGTGCCGTACTTGAGTGCGCAGGAATCACCGATGTATTAACTAAGTCTCTAGGTTCTGGAAATCCAATCAATATGGTGCATGCAACTGCAGCCGCACTAAAAATGTTGGAAAACCCAACCGCTATTGCAGCTCGTCGTGGTCGCCCACTAGAAGATGTTGCACCAGCAGCGCTTACTCGTTTGATTGCAGAGCAAGTAAAGGTAGGTGCCTAATGCCAAGATTAAAAGTTACGCAAGTTAGATCAAAGGTTGGTAATCCTCCTGATCAACGCAACACTCTTCGCTCACTTGGTTTGAAGCGAATTGGTGATGTAGTAGTTAAGGAAGATCGACCAGAGATTCGTGGCATGGTTTACTCCGTGCGTCATTTAATTGCAGTTGAGGAGGTTGAATAACAATGGTGCTAAAGGTTCATCATTTACGTCCAGCTCCTGGCGCAAAAACCAAGAAGACTCGTAAGGGTCGTGGTGAGGCTTCAAAGGGAAAGACTGCCGGACGAGGTGGCAAGGGAACACGTGCCCGTAACGTAGTTCGTGCTGGATTTGAGGGTGGTCAACTGCCATTAGTAATGCGTCTGCCAAAACTTCGCGGATTTAAGAATCCAGAAAGAGTTGAGTATCAGGCGGTAAATATTTCAACTATTAACTCACTTTACCCAAAGGGTGGAGATGTAACAGTTGAGGATTTAGTAAAGAAGGGTGCTGCTCGCAAGGGCCATCCAGTAAAGGTGCTTGGTAATGGCGACATCTCTGTCAAAGTTACTGTGCTAGCCCATGCATTCTCATCATCGGCAACTGCGAAGATTTCAGCTGCTGGTGGATCTGCAAAGACACTTTAATAAGTTATAGATAGAAAGGAGAGATATCTTGTTAGCAGCATTTGGTAAGGCATTTAAGACACCTGATTTGCGTAAGAAGATTATCTTCACTCTTTCTATCATGGCGCTGTTCCGATTAGGTTCAGTAGTTCCAACCCCTGGTGTTTCTTATGTAAATGTGCAGGAGTGTTTGAATACTGCAGATACTGGTGGATTGTTTGGACTTATTAACTTATTTAGCGGTGGTGCATTACTTCAATTAAGCATTTTCGCACTAGGAATCATGCCTTACATCACCAGCTCAATTATTGTTCAATTGTTAACAGTAGTTATCCCTCGCTTTGAAGCGTTAAAGAAAGAGGGACAATCTGGTACTGCCAAGTTAACCCAATACACCCGTTACCTAACAATTGGTTTAGCTATTTTGCAATCAACTGGTTTGATTGCGGTAGCACGTATTGATGGCCGAATTTTCCCTAATTGCGCACTTCCAATTATTCCAGATACCTCATGGCAGCGAATCATCACCATGATTGCAGTTATGACAGCTGGTACCTCAGTAATCATGTGGTTGGGTGAATTAATCACCGATCGTGGCGTTGGAAATGGTATGTCGATTTTAATTTTCACATCAATTGCTGCCACCTTCCCAGGACAACTTTGGTCAATTAGATTGCAAAAGGGCTGGTTCGCATTCCTATTTATCATGGCAGTTGGAGTCTTGATTGTGGCTGCGGTGGTATTTGTTGAACAGGCGCAACGTCGTATTCCAGTTCAGTATGCAAAGCGCCAAGTTGGACGTCAACAATATGGCGGCACTAGTACCTATATTCCAATTAAGGTAAACCAATCTGGTGTTATTCCAGTTATCTTCGCATCCTCTCTTCTTTATATTCCATCTTTGATTGTTAACTTCAGTGGTAGCCAAGCTGGCTGGGCAACCTGGGTTTCAAAGAACTTGGTCAATGGTGATAACTTCTTCTACATCGCTGTTTATGCATTATTGATTGTCTTCTTTACCTACTTCTATGTGGCAATTACCTTTAATCCAGATGAGGTATCTGACAATATGAAGAAGTACGGTGGCTTCATTCCAGGTATCAGAGCAGGCCGGCCAACCTCTGAGTACTTGCAATATGTCTTATCGAGAATTACCGCACCAGGTGCGCTTTATCTTTCAATTGTTGCAATTATTCCGTTTATTGCATTGATTCTCTTCCAGGCATCACAAAACTTCCCATTTGGTGGAACTGCAATTTTGATCGTTGTTGGTGTTGGTCTAGATACTGCCAAGCAAATTGAATCTCAATTACAGCAACGCTCTTATGAGGGGTTCTTGCGCTAATGCGGTTAATCCTGGTTGGACCACCAGGGGCTGGTAAAGGAACTCAAGCATCTCATTTAGCAGCTCACTACAAAATTCCACATATTTCAACTGGCGATATTTTTCGTGCCAATTTAAAAAATGGCACCGAGCTTGGCAAGAAAGCGCAAAGCTTTATGGATCGCGGTGAGTTAGTCCCAGATTCAGTAACAAATGAGATGGTTAAAGACCGTCTAGGAAATAATGATGTTGCAGGTGGATTTTTACTAGATGGCTTTCCAAGAAATACCAATCAAGCACAGGTATTGGATCAGATACTTATTGAAAAGAAGATGCCATTGGACGCGGTTCTTGAATTAAAAATTGATAATGCTGAGATTATTAAACGATTATCAGGTCGGCGCACCTGCCAGGGATGCGGTGTCTCATCCCATGTTGAGTTTGAAAAACCAAAGGTGGCCGGGGTTTGCGATAAATGCCAGGGCCAGTTGTATCAAAGAGAAGATGACAAAGAAGAGGTAGTTGCCAGAAGGCTTGAGATTTATGCGCAACAAACTGAACCAATCATCTCTTTTTACAACTCAATTGGGCTATTAAAAAATATCTCGGCATTGGGAGAGGTTGCTGAAATTACCAAGCGAGCGATCGCAGCTTTAGGTTAATTACTTATGGCAATTGAGGTTAAAGAGTTAGCGCAATTGAAGTTAATGCGAAAAGCAGGGTTAGTAGTTGCCGATACATTAAAGTTAATTGAGCAATCTGCCCAAATAGGGATGACCACCCTTGATTTAAATGAAATAGCAATTAAAAATTTAGCGAAACATGGTGCGACATCCTCCTTTCTTGGCTACCACGGCTTTCCAGCTGTCATCTGCGCCTCAGTAAATGAAGAGGTAGTGCACGGCATTCCAAATAAACGACAGCTGGTATCTGGTGATATTTTGTCTATTGATTTTGGTGCAATTATTGATGGCTGGCATGGTGATGCAGCTATCTCATTTGGATTAGGTGAGATTGAAGCTGCTGATCAAAAGTTAATGGATGTTTGCCGGCAGTCAATGTGGCAGGGAATTGCTGCTGGTAAAAAGGGAGCTAAGTTAACTGATATCTCAGCTGCAATTGAAGGTTATATAAATTCACAAGGTAGATATGGAATTTTGCAAGAGTACGGCGGACATGGAATTGGTACAGAGATGCACCAAGAGCAGCATGTACTTAACTTTGGTAAAGCGGGTAATGGTCCCGAAATTATTCCTGGCTTTGTCTTAGCGATTGAGCCGATGATTACTCGCG
>WLEM01000084.1 GCA_009704285.1 Actinomycetota bacterium | reverse complement strand
TGGTAGAGGCGATGTGCAATGCAATAAATTCTGAGGATCCAGAAGGGATTCCAGTTCCATATTTAATGAGTGGCGGAACAGATAATAAAGCTCTACACGATCTAGGAATTGTTGGATATGGATTCTCGCCTCTGCGTTTACCGGCCGATTTGGACTTCTTCTCCTTGTTCCATGGAGTTGATGAAAGAGTTCCACTAGAGAGCTTAAAGTTTGGCGCGAGAGTTCTATATGAGTTCTTGGAGAACGCTTAACAAAAGTTAATTAGCTGAAACTTCATTAAGTGCTTGTCTTACTTGATCAGGCAAAGTTATTTGCTCTACAGTTAAAATACCGCGAAGTTGTGCGCCAGTACGTGCACCAATTAACGCACTTGTTACCCCTGGTGCATCTCTGACCCATGAAAGAGCTACTTCAAGAGGTGAGTAACCTAAACCATCGGCTGCTACACAAACTGCCTCAACAATTTGTCTGGCACGATCGGACAAATATGGTTCAACAAAGTTAGCAAAGTGAGGGGAGGCTCCCCGTGAATCTGAAGGAACCCCACCTCGATATTTACCAGTTAATACTCCTCTGCCAAGAGGTGACCAGGCGAGGAAACCAAGATTTAGTGCAGAGGTTGCTGGAATTACCTCTTCCTCAACTTTTCGATTCAACAAAGAGTATTCATTCTGTGTGCTCGTTATCGCTGCTTTACCAAATATGGGGTTTTGCAAAGTTGAAGATCTTGCAAGTTGCCATCCATTAAAATTGCAAACTCCAACATATCGAGCCTTGCCCGAACTAGTTGCATAATCCAAAGCAGATAAAGTTTCTTCTAATGGTGTGTTTTTATCCCAGGTGTGAATTTGCCACATATCTAGGTAATCGACATTCAATCTTCCCAAGCTGCGATCTAAATCAGAGATCAAATCATTTCGAGAGTTGTTTACCTTTCTTGCCCCTTCTTTAAAAGTAATCCCAGCTTTTGAAGCGATAAAAACCTGCTCACGTTTGACTAGCGTGCCGATAAAACCGCCTAAAACTCTTTCTGCGTCTCCGTCACCATAAACGGCTGCGGTGTCAATTAGATTTCCTCCTGCTTCAACAAAGTATTGAAGTTGTTGGGCTGCTTCATTCTCATCGGTATCTCGCCCCCAAGTCATGGTTCCAAGACCAAGACGGGATATGGATACTCCACCCATTTTTCTATGTTCCACGGTTGGCAGGGTAGCAACCTGAAGGTTAAAAGATCGGTAACCTTGCCAGATGCCAATCATCTATCTACTGCGTCATGCCCAGTCTTTGGCTAATACCAAGGGGATATTGGCTGGCCAAGATAACTCTGTTGAGTTGTCGAAAAAAGGAGCAAAGGAAGCCAACGAGATTGTTGGGTATCTAGAATCCTTGAAAATTGCAAAGGTTTACTGCAGCCCTTTGACTCGCTGCGTGCAGACAATTTCGCCATTTATGACTAAGAATCCAAAAATTGAGTTTGAGATAGAGCCTAGATTGATTGAAATGAATTATGGAAAGTGGTCTGGCAGAAAACTAAGTTCATTAGCAAAAGATTCGCGTTGGAAAAAAGTTATAAACAAACCTTCAACTTTCACTTTTCCAGAGGGAGAGAGCTTTAAGCAAATGAGGACAAGAGTTGATCGCCTACTCGCAGATTTGGCTTCGCACAACGGATCAATTCTATTAATTACTCACGGAGATATTATAAAAATGATCTTGGCTAGCACCCTGAACTTACCAATCGATCGGTTTCAGGCTTTTGTGGCTGAGCCAGCCTCAATCTCAACCATCAGAATTGAAAAAAAGATCAAAACCGTGCTCCAAACCAACCATAAAGTTGAGCGGAGCAACTTTAATCTCTTCAAATCCAATCAACTTGGTGGTGGAAATTTGATAGGCGATCGAAAGATATGGTGGAAGCGATAGTGCCAAGAATTATCTACCGACATGAACCAGCCACGCGATTTATTGTCAGTGCCATCGGAGAGCCGGGTCAAAGGCAATTTTTTTTACAAGTGAAATCAGCAACGGGTTTGAATGCCGTTACTTTGGAGAAAGGTCAAGTTGTTGCATTAACCGAACGCTTTGAGGACCTAGTCAAAGAGTTGCGTCGTGGAAAACTTGCCACAGCAGCTGAGTTGGCCCTACCAGCAACACTTGATGATCAACCAATGGAGTTACCGATTGAATCCGATTTCACAGTCGGAGTTATAAGCATCTCTTGGGAAAATGAAGAAGTTGTCGTAAATATTCAAGCGGCCACCCAGGATGATGAATTGGTGATTGATGATCTAGATTTTGGTCCAGATCTTATTGTTGTGCATTTAAAGATTCATCAGGTGAAGGGATTCTGTGAAAGAGCTACAACAATTGTTAATGCTGGCAGACCGCAATGTCCTTTCTGTGCGTTGCCGGTTGATCCTCTAGGTCATCTGTGTCCTCGGGCTAATGGATATCGGCGATGACAGAGGTTGCTGTTCAAATACAGGAGTGTGAATTAATAGTTGTAGGACGCCTAGTTGATGCCTCAAATGCCACCTTGCAAGCAAACTTGAAGGGAACCGATCCTGAAGTAAAGGTGATCTATAAGCCTGTCGCAGGTGAACGACCACTTTGGGATTTTGAAGATGGAAACCTTGCACACCGAGAGTATGCAGCTTTTTTAATCAGCGATCGAGCAGGATTTGATTTAGTTCCACATACTGTTTTGCGTGAAGGGCCATTTGGTTTTGGAATGGTTCAACAATGGATTGAAATCGATGAATCTGTTGATGTTGTGGATTACGGCCAAAGTGATGATACTCAACTTAGAAATCTAGCTCTGTTTGATGCCATCATAAATAACACTGATCGCAAGTTTGGTCATCTACTCATTGATGAAAATGGAAAACTAAGAGGGTGCGATCATGGGGTGTGTTTCCACCAAGAGGATAAATTAAGGACAGTTCTTTGGCAATTCTCAGATCTTAGTTTTTCTCAACAGGAGATTAAACTGATTGATCAAGTCGAAGCGTTAAACCTAGAAGAGATGCTCGGCAATTTACTGACAAAACAAGAGATTGCTGCAATTCGCATGCGTACTAAAAATTTGAAAAATTCAAACAAGTTTCCACTTCCTAGCGATCAATGGCCAGCAGTGCCTTGGCCCCCTGTTTAATAGGAGATAATTAACCATGAACCCGTGGCCTAATCCTCACATCGCCCCTTTGTCTGATTTGAGTTTTCCAAATCTTAAATTAATGAATTCAAAAAAAGTAATGGCAACCATTGAGCCAACCACGCCGTTCAAAATCTATGTTTGCGGTATTACTCCCTACGATGCCACTCATTTAGGTCACGCGGCTACCTATGTCGCCTTTGATTTAATCAACAGGTACCAAGAATTAGCCGGCAATCGATTGGAGTTTGTTGAAAATATAACTGATATAGATGACCCATTACTGGTAAGAGCTAAGCGAGATTCAATCGATTGGAAAGTTCTGGCTGAGAATCAAATTGATTTGTTTTTAACCGATATGACTGCGCTAAGGGTAATACCACCTAACAATCTGGTTACAGTTACTAGTTCAATGAAGATAATCGAAGACTTCATAACCTTGTTAGATCACCGAGGGTTCTTGTACCAAATCGAAAATGATCACTACTTTTCAGTAGAGAGATTTTTAGAGGATATGCCGGTGTCAATAGATGAAGCCATAAAGATCTTTTCTGAAAGAGGAGGTGATCCAGATCGGCCGGGCAAAAAACATCCATTAGATCCAGTTGTTTGGATGGCACACCAAGGAGATGATCCTTCTTGGGAAAG
>WLEM01000083.1 GCA_009704285.1 Actinomycetota bacterium | reverse complement strand
GTTGGTGGCCTTGAAAAGGTGTTTGAAATAAATAGGAATTTCCGCAACGAAGGCGCGGACTCATCTCACTCACCAGAGTTTGCCATGATTGAAACATATGAGGCATATGGTGATTGGAATACCATGGCGCAGTTAACAAAAAGTCTTGTACAAGATGCCGCTAAAGCCGTCTTTGGTTCTCACAAAGTTAAACATCATGATGGCAGAGAGTTAGATCTTGGTGGTGATTGGAATCAAATTTCACTCTTTGAGGCAATTTCCGAGGCGGTTGGTGAAAAAGTTAGTGGCGAGAGCTCAATTGATGAGCTTAAGAAAATAGCTACAAAGTTAGGCATAAAGCTTGATCCAAAATGGATTAAGGGCAAAATTGCTGAAGAGATTTTTGAGCACACAGCGATAAAGAAATTAACTGCCCCAACATTTGTAATGGGTTTTCCAATTGACACCTCACCATTGGTTAGAGCCCATCGTGAAACACCTGGTGTAGCTGAAAAATGGGATCTTTATGTTGAAGGCTTTGAGTTGGCAACTGGTTACTCAGAATTGGTTGATCCAGTTATTCAACGAGAGCGATTGGTTGAGCAAGCAAAACTTGGCGCATCTGGTGATTTAGAGGCGATGGGATTAGATGAGGATTTCTTAAAAGCGATGGAGCATGGCATGCCACCAATGGGCGGTATGGGAATGGGCGTAGATAGATTATTGATGGCACTTACCGGATTAGGAATCAGGGAGACCATTTTATTTCCACTAGTGAAGCCAACTACTGGAGATGAGTAATGTCAGTCGTAATTAGGCCGGCTAAGACATCTGATGTTAAAAAGATAAGAGCAATCGTTGATACCTACGCAGTTGAACGAAAACTACTTTCTAAAGAAACAGTTACCTTATTTGAAAGCGTACAAGAGTTTGTAGTTGCTGAGTCAGACGGTGAAGTAGTTGGTTGTGGGGCGTTGCATGTGCTTTGGGAGGATATCGCCGAGGTTAGAACTGTTGCCGTAGTTAAACAAATGCATGGCAAAGGCGTTGGTCATCTAATTTTAGAAAATATTTTGGCTAAAGCAAAAGAGGTTGGAGTAAAGAAAGTATTTTGCTTAACATTTGAAACTAAGTTTTTTGGCTCTCACGGGTTTAAAGAAATACAAGGTGCGCCAGTTGATCCTGAGATTTATACCCAACTTCTTCGATCATATGATGAGGGTATTGCTGAGTTCCTAGATCTTGAGAGTGTTAAACCCAACACACTGGGAAATACCAGAATGCTTAAAATTCTTTAAGTTTTTGGGCATAAATACCCCAAGTATGGGGTTATAGAGGCATAACCGGCCCAAGATATGGGTTAGTTATTCACAGCCTAATCGAAGTGCACAATGTCCCAACTTGGTATTAGGCTATTTACATATAGACAAGAAAGGTTTGAGCAATGTTTGAACGGTTTACTGATCGTGCCAGACGCGTTGTTGTGCTGGCGCAAGAAGAAGCACGCATGCTCAACCACAATTACATTGGCACTGAACATATTCTTTTAGGTTTAATTCATGAAGGCGAAGGCGTTGCAGCAAAAGGACTTGAATCACTTGGCATCTCATTAGAGGCGGTTCGCTCACAGGTAGAAGAGATTATTGGCCAAGGACAACAAGCACCTTCAGGGCATATCCCATTTACACCACGTGCTAAAAAAGTTTTAGAGCTCTCACTTCGTGAGGCTCTGCAATTAGGCCACAATTACATTGGTACCGAACATATTCTTTTAGGTTTAATTCGCGAGGGTGAAGGCGTTGCAGCACAAGTTCTTGTAAAACTTGGCGCAGATTTATCTCGAGTTCGCCAGCAAGTAATCCAATTGCTATCTGGCTATCAAGGCAAAGAGGCGGTAACTTCTGGTGGACCAGCAGAGGGTCAACCATCTACATCATTGGTTTTAGATCAATTTGGCCGAAACCTTACCCAAGCAGCAAGAGAAGGAAAGTTAGATCCAGTAATTGGTAGAGAGAAAGAGATTGAGCGCGTAATGCAGGTGCTCTCTCGAAGAACTAAAAACAATCCAGTATTAATTGGTGAACCAGGGGTAGGAAAGACAGCGGTTGTTGAAGGTTTAGCTCAAGCAATCGTTAAAGGTGATATTCCAGAGACGTTAAAGGATAAACAACTTTATTCATTAGATCTTGGCGCATTAGTTGCTGGTTCTAGATACCGTGGAGATTTTGAAGAGCGATTAAAGAAGGTATTAAAAGAGATCCGCACTCGCGGGGACATTATTTTGTTTATTGATGAGATTCATACATTAGTTGGCGCTGGAGCAGCTGAAGGTGCAATTGATGCAGCTTCAATATTAAAGCCAATGCTGGCGCGAGGTGAGTTACAGACAATTGGTGCAACTACTTTGGATGAGTACCGCAAGCACCTAGAAAAAGATGCTGCACTTGAGCGACGCTTTCAACCAATTCAGGTTGCCGAGCCAACTGTTGCCCACACAATTGAAATTCTAAAAGGACTTCGCGATCGTTATGAAAGCCACCATAAGGTTTCCATCTCAGATGGCGCACTAGTCTCTGCTGCAACCCTTGCTGATCGATATGTATCAGATCGTCATCTACCAGATAAGGCAATTGATTTAATTGATGAGGCTGGCTCTCGTCTTCGCATTCGTCGAATGACTGTGCCACCTGAAATCCGTGAATATGATGACAAAATTGCAGCTGCACGCAAAGAAAAAGAGTCTGCTATTGATGGACAAGATTTTGAAAAGGCAGCTTCGCTTCGCGATAAAGAGAAATCTTTGATTACAGAAAAAGCTGACAAAGAGAAGAATTGGAAAGCAGGCGACCTTGATGTAGTTGCTGAGGTTGATGAGGAGCTAATTGCCGAAGTTCTTTCAACTGCTACTGGTATTCCAGTATTTAAATTAACCGAGGCAGAGACTGCTCGCTTGCTTAAGATGGAGGATGAGTTACACCGCCGTGTGATTGGCCAAGATCAAGCAATTAAAGCTTTGTCACAAGCAATTAGACGAACTCGTGCTGGACTTAAAGATCCAAAACGCCCTGGTGGATCATTTATCTTTGCCGGCCCATCTGGTGTTGGAAAGACAGAGCTATCTAGAACTTTGGCACAATTCCTATTTGGTGATGCTGATGCATTAATTCAATTAGATATGTCTGAGTACTCTGAAAAACACACCGCCTCTCGTTTGTTTGGTGCCCCTCCTGGTTATGTTGGTTATGACGAGGGTGGTCAATTAACCGAGAAGGTTCGTCGTCGTCCATTCTCAGTTGTGTTATTTGATGAGATTGAAAAAGCACACCCAGATATCTTCAACTCATTACTACAGGTACTAGAAGACGGTCGTCTAACTGATGCCCAAGGTCGAGTTGTTGACTTTAAAAACACCATCATCATTATGACAACCAACCTTGGAACTCGTGATATCTCTAAATCACTCTCACTTGGCTTTGCCAATGTGGCAGATGCGCAGGGAAGTTATGAGCGGATGAAGGCAAAGGTAGGCGATGAGTTAAAGACTCACTTCCGCCCTGAGTTCTTAAACCGCATTGATGACATTGTGGTCTTCCACCAGTTAACTGAAAAAGAGATCGTCAAGATTGTTGATCTGATGGTTGCTCAATTAGATGAGCGATTGAAGGCAAAAGATATGGGAATTGAGTTAACAACTGGTGCTAAGTCATTGCTAGCAAAGCGTGGGTATGACCCAGTTCTTGGCGCTCGCCCACTTCGTAGAACAATTCAGCGAGAGCTTGAAGATGTACTGTCAGAGAAGATGTTGTTTGGTGATCTTAAAGCTGGTGAGATTATTT
>WLEM01000082.1 GCA_009704285.1 Actinomycetota bacterium | reverse complement strand
GTTAAGGTAACTAGATCAGCACTAGCAAATGCAGCCTCGATTGCAGCCATGTTTATTACAACTGAAGCCTTAGTCTTTGAAACTCCAGAGGAGAAAAAAGAAGAGGCAGCAGGTCATGGCCACTCACATGGTGCAGGCGGCCACTCTCACTAAGTAAATTAACCACGAGGCCTTGTTCTCAAAGTAGCGGCAATCGATTAACATCAATCGGTGAAAGTTACAACGCTAACCGTTGATTGCGGTGGCACTGGGATCAAGGCCTCTGTGCTTGATAAAACCGGAAAAGTTTTAATTGATTTTCCTTATTTGAAAACTCCTTATCCGCTTTCGCCAAGTAAATTGATAGGAATAATTCAAGATTTTGTGAAAGCTGATCTGAGAATAAAGCGAGTAACTGTTGGGCTGCCGGGAATGATTCGAAACGGCAAGGTGGTAGTAATTCCACATTACATAAATACCAATGGACCAAGGAGCGCGGTTGATCCAAACTTAAAAAAAGCTTGGTATGGCTTTGATATGCAATCTATACTTCAAAAGCGATTAAAGATTCCAACCTTAGTTTTAAATGATGCCGAGGTGCATGCAGCTGCTGTAATTGAAGGCAAAGGTCTAGAGACAGTTTTAACCTTTGGCACTGGCTTGGGAAGTGCCATATTTAGTGATGGCCATCTTGCCCCACACCTTGAGATCTCTCACGCCACAATCAGATATGGAAAATCAATTGATACTTGGATTGGCGAACAAGCAAGACGGCGAATGGGAAATCAATTATGGTCAAGACGAATTAAGAGTTTGATTCAAGAGTTATATCCGATGATCATCTGGGATAAGTTATATATCGGCGGTGGCAACGCGCAGCGCATTAGTAAATCAGCACTTAAGAGTTTTGATTACAAAGTAAAAATAATTCCCAACTCAGCTGGTGTTACTGGCGGGGTCAAAGCCTGGGACTTATTGGCTTAGATTTCATTAGATAAGTATTAAGCAGATACGATTGGTGATATGTCCGATATTGAAATAGGCCCTGGCAAACGTGCCAGAGCTGCATACTCATTTGATGAGATTGCAATTGTGCCATCTCGAAGAACAAGAGATCCTGAAGAGGTTTCAATCTCCTGGCAGATTGATGCATACAAATTTGGTTTACCATTTATGGCAGCACCGATGGATTCAGTGGTATCACCAGCTACTGCAATCGCAATTGGTAAAGCTGGCGGGTTAGGTGTTTTAAATTTAGAGGGAATCTGGACAAGGTATGAGGATGCTGAAAAACAATTAGCTGCGATGGCGAAGTTAAGTGGTGATCAAGCAATTAAGAAAATGCAGGAGATTTATGCATCTCCTATTCAGCCAACCTTAATTAAAGAGCGAATTGCACAGATTAGAGCTGCCGGTGTAACTGTGGCAGGAGCACTCTCTCCACAGCGCACGGCAGAGTTTCATAAAGCGGTAATAGATGCTGGCGTGGACATATTTGTGATTAGAGGAACTACTGTTTCAGCCGAACATGTCTCAGATCAAACTGCGCCATTAAATTTAAAGAAGTTTATATATGAGTTAGATGTGCCAGTAATTGTTGGTGGTTGTGCAACTGCGCAAGGTGCTTTGCACTTAATGCGATCAGGTGCTGCTGGAGTTCTAGTTGGTTTTGGTGGTGGCTCTGCCCACACAACTAAAAAAGTATTAGGAATATCTGTTCCAATGGCCTCAGCAGTTGCCGAGGTTGCATCTGCAAGACGTGATTACTTAGAGGAGTCTGGTGGTAGGTATGTGCATGTAATTGCAGATGGTTCAGTGGGCTCTAGTGGTGAGATTGCTAAAGCTGTTGCCTGTGGCGCCGATGCAGTAATGATGGGTTCACCACTTGCCAAGGCAAGTGAGGCACCAGGCCAAGGTTGGCACTGGGGATTAGAAGCTCACCATCCACAATTACCACGGGGCAATCGAGTTCAGGTTGGAACCATCGGAACTCTCACCGAGGTATTAACGGGACCATCACATACATCAGATGGGTCAATGAACCTATTTGGTGCATTGCGAAGATCTATGGCTACCTGCGGATATTCAGAGTTAAAGGAGTTCCAACGGGTTGAGATAGTAGTTCAGCCTTAATCATCCGCTGTGAAAAGACTTAAAGTTAGATTGTAAGTAGCCTTAATTTAAGAATTTGGTTTGTGATCCAACAATTGTTGATTAAACTTTGTGTATGCAAAAAGTAGTAAAAACCCTAGCAACATCAACAATACTTACTATTTGCACACTTTATTTTCCAACAGGTGCGGTAGCTGCGCCAACTAAGAAACCAGCACCGGTAATTTGCAAGCCTACGAACGCTAAAGCGCATACGGTGAAAAATATAACTCCACCAGAGGTAAAACCTCCATTTAAAAATAGAACATTTACTTTTACAACAAATTGTGGAGAAATTGTAATTCAAGCAAATGGTAAAAGTGCTCCTATCACTGTTACTGCGCTCGCAGCTTTAGCAAATGGTGGTTTCTATAACAAAACTTTTTGTCATAGATTAGTAACTGATGAGATTTATGTTTTGCAATGTGGTGATCCAACCGGCACTGGTAGAGGTGGCCCAAATTTCACCTATCGGGCTGAGAATCTGCCACAGGCTGTAGAAGCAAACTATCCAGCTGGCACAGTAGCGATGGCAAACAATGGTGCTAATACAAATGGCAGCCAATTCTTTATTGTTTATGAGGACACCTCAATGAATCCAAATTACACAATTTGGGGAAGAGTTACTAAGGGACTTGAAATTGTTAAAGCTATTGCTAAAGAGGGCGTAGTAGATGGCACCTCTGAAGGCCTGCCAAAACAAATGATTGCAATTGAAAGAGTAAGAGTTCGTTAATTTGTATTAATTACTTTAAAAACTTCAGCAACACTTCCAGCAGGTAGATTATTTGCAAGTGCATTTCGCTCTCCCCACTCGCGCACCATACCTTCAAGGTTTTCATTGTGGGCAGTCTGGCTAACATGAGCATTTAGGGCCTTCATTTTTTTATCAAAAGTGGTGGTGATATCAATGAAATGATCTGGATTTTGAGTAGACATAACCCACACCTCTTTTACCCGCCAAGGTTGTAAACCTTCATCTTTTAATAGATCTTCAAAGGCAAAGGCATTTCGAGAGTCTGGATAAACCGCTTGAATCGCAGCCTCACCAGCTGCCAGGTGATCTGGGTGAGAGGCGAATAATCGATCCCAATTTCGGTCAGGTGATTGAATCACCATTCGATCAGGTTTTGAAATTCTTATTTGGCGGACAATATCTTTTCTAAGTTCAATAGTTGGCACCAGCCAGCCATCTCGATAATTTAAAAAGGTAATGTCGGTAACGCCAACTGCCAACCCAGCTTCGCGCTGCTCTCGCTGACGAATCTTTGGCATTTCATCTCGCGGCACTGTTGGATCTTCGCCACCTTGATCACCATTTGTGCAGATGCAGTATGAAACCTTGATTCCCTTTGCACTCCACAATGCAATTGTCCCAGCTGCGCCAAAATCACAGTCATCGGGATGGGCGGTAACTACAAGTACTCGTTCAATCTCACTGTCATCAATGGGAGGCATCATTGGCAAGATTACCGCAGCAAACGCCTCTGTCTTACCCACCGATAGACTTAGCAATATGTCTGCACTAATAGAGGGATTAAATCCTCAACAATTAGCAGCGGTAAAACATGAAGGCTCGCCACTTTTGGTGGTGGCAGGTGCTGGTTCGGGAAAAACTAGAGTTTTAACTAGACGAATTGCGTACTTACTAGCAGAGCGAAATGTCGCACCATATGAGGTGCTGGCTATTACTTTCAC
>WLEM01000081.1 GCA_009704285.1 Actinomycetota bacterium | reverse complement strand
TTCCGCCAATGTATGCAGGTGGTGGAAAATCTTGAACTGGTGCTTTCTTTAAATAACCTTTAACAAACTCTGCCCAAATTCTTGCTGGGAAAGATCCACCTGTCACTGAGGTTAAGCCACCAATTCCATTTAATGTCTGTGTGGCATCATCTCGATAAAAGGCAACTGAGGCTGCAACCTCTGGTGTGTAACCATTAAACCAAGCAGAGGCGTTGTCATTTGAAGTTCCGGTCTTACCAGCAGTTGGACGAGCAACTCTGGCACCAACTACTGCTGCAGTTCCAGAGGTTGTTGCCTTGCTTAACGCATAGGTTAGATCTGCCATTACATCTTTTCTAAATACCTCTTGAGCTTGGATTCTTCCTTGAAACAAAATTCCTTTATTTGGTCCTTGTACCTCATTGATAATAAATGGTTTGGCATAAACACCTTGAGCAGCAAAGGTTGCGTAAGCATTTGCTAGATCAATTACATGTGGGCTTGCAGCGCCAAGTGATACCGAAGGTGATGCCACCATCTCAACTGAATCTGGAATACCAGCACGTCTTGCAACATCTACGATCTTTTCTAAGCCAGCCTTCATGCCAAGTGGCACATAAATAGTATTTACTGACTTTTCAGTTGCGGTAAGCAAAGACATATTTCCCCAACTTTCACCGCCATAATTATTTACAAAATAAGCCCGGCCAATACCATCGTCATAAACCTTTGGTGAATCACCATTCCATACTGATGAAAGTGGTATTCCTTGCTCAAGGGCAGCAATCAAGGTGAAGGCTTTAAATGAGGAGCCACCTGAAGTAATTCCTTGGGTAGCGGCATTAAATTGATACTTTAAATAATCTTGGCCGCCATACATTGCCAAAATTTCACCAGTGCCAGGCTTAATTGCAACTAGGCCAATATGTAAATTCTCTGGCGCTTTAGTTGGTGCCTCTTTGTTTACTGCTGCAACCGCCGCCTCTTGTGCCTCTTTTACTAAGGTAGTTTTGATGATGTAGCCACCGATCATCAATTGCTCATCTGTAAAACCTAATTGATTTAACTCCCGCTCAACCCAGGAGATTACATAACCTTTAGGTCCAGCAAGAGCTCCTGAGGTAACTCTTGGATTTATGATCGGCAACTTAGTTTTTTCAGCTACTTCCTTTTCCAACCACTTCATCTCCACCATGCCATCTAGAACATACAAAAATCTGGCATCAAGACGTGCTTGGTTCTCTTTTTTAAATCCTGGATCATACAAACCAGGGCTTCGAAGCAAGCTTGCTAATACTGCAGCTTGAGCAACTGTTAATTTGTCTACTGTGGTACCAAAGTAAACTTGGGAGGCAGTTTGCACGCCATATGATCCGCGGCCAAAGTAAATAGTGTTTAAGTAATTCTCTAATATCTCATCTTTAGTAAATTGATTTTCTAACTTAATTGCAATTACTAATTCTCGTACCTTACGTTGGATAGATCGCTCAGGAGTTAAAAAAGCGGTCTTGGCATACTGCTGGGTGATTGTTGAGCCACCTCTGCCTTGTCCAAGATTTACTATGTTATCCAAAACAGCAGATGCCATTGCCAGCGGGTTAATTGCTCGGTTACTATAAAAATTTCTATCCTCTGCTGCCATTACTGCATTTCTTACCGTTACTGGAATCTCAGCTAGGGTAACAACAGTTCGATTCTCTGAACCGATTCGACCAATCTCACTTCCATCTGCATATTGAATAATTGTTGCTTGGCTATTTACATAAGCATTTGGATCTGGAATTGAAACAGTGAAGTAGGCAAAACCAAATAGAAAAACTCCAGCGACAAAGGTGAAGCCGGCGGCCAAAAAGCCCAATCTAGGTAGTTTTTCTACAAAATTACTCATGTAGCAAGATTACCCGTTAATCATCATCTAATAAGGTGTGAACCTTCCGAGGGGGCTTTCGGTACTTGCCATCACCTAATAAAAAGGATTCCACTAGGTGGTTCCAGTGGCAATCGGTGCAGATCTCCACCACATATACGCGAAATTCACCGTACTCACTTTGCATTTGGACTAATTCATCTTGATTCTTAATTCGACCTGAGTATTGACCGAGTTGATCCCCAAAGGCATACCGAAGTTCAACAATCTTGAACTTTTTGCAAACTGGACAGGATCTCTTGGTTAACTCACCATGATATTTTGCAGCTCTTCTTAAATAGGGGTCAGCATCACAGGCATCCATCGCACTAGCAGCGCCTTGAAAGAGGGCAATCAAGGTGCGGCGTTTACTAAGTGAGTAATCAATACTCGACCTCATGGTGGCTAACATAAGATCCAAGGTTAATCCTAAATTAATTACTACGCTTACTCCCATGGGAATCTGGCCAGTTAGTAAAGGCTCAAGATTAAATCGGATACTTACTATCCGCTGGAGCGGCCAGTTAACCGATGGTTTGTTTCAGTCAGCGCTAGCAAGCTTTGTCCTATTCTCCCCAGAGCGAGCGCCGAATGCCATCTCAGCCGCCCTAGCTTTTGCGGTGGTCTTACTTCCTTACTCATTAATTGGGCCATACGTTGGCATCTTCTTAGATCGCTTCTCTCGCCAGCGGATTATTCGAAACTGTAATTACCTAAGAGCTGCCAACTTATTAATTATTGCTTGGCTGGTAAACAGTGGCTCAACTGGAATTATCTTAACCTTGTTTGTTTTATTTGCATTTGGTGTTAATCGATTAATTCTCTCTGGTCTATCAGCAGGGCTACCACTTTTAGTAAAAAGAGAAGAGTTGATTGCTGCAAATGCATTAGCGGTAACTGGTGGCACCATCTGGGTGGTAATTGGCGGTGGTATTGGAATTGGAATAAAAAATCTACTTAGTCAAAGTAGTGATGCTGATTTTGCTGATGCGGTAGTAATTTTGATTGCCTCCCTTGGGTTTTTAACTGCAGCCCTTGCCTGCTTTAGATTAAACAAGTATGAGATCGGGCCTTTAGAGCATGAGGTGAGTGCTGAATCTCGTGGTTATAAAGAGGTGATAGAGGGTTTGATGATTTTGCGATCACATTCAGACGCACTCCGCGGAATTTTATCCATCGGGATTCAACGAGGTGGCATTACCGCTTTAACTTTGATGGCATTACTACTTGAGCGAAACTCATTTAATGATCCAGCTGATCCAGATGCTGGTCTTGCTGGATTTGGTATGGCACTTGCGATTGCCGGTATTGGAATTGGTTTAGGAGCGATCATCTCACCATATGGTGTAATTAAATTTGGCAGACATCGATGGATGAGATTGTTAATGTTTTTATGTATTCCACCTTTGTTAATTTATGCAGCCGGTATCAATGAAATCTCCATGATTGGTAGTGCTTTTTTAGTTGGACTTTGTGGCCAGGGAATTAAGGTAACTAATGATGCTCTGGTGCAATCAAAGATAACTGATGAGTATCGGGGGAGAGTTTTTGCATTTTATGATGTGGCGGTAAATGCTGGGATTGTTACTGGCGCAATTGGCGCTGCATTGATACTGCCAGATAATGGTGTGACCGCGTTTTTGCCAATTACAGTTGCACTCTTCAATCTATTTGCTGCGACTGTTTTAATGCGCAGAGCTAATTTTGCTCCTTCCACCACTTAAGTAACTCTTCTTTTGCCTTCTCAGCTCCTTGTGGCCCGTGCTCAAGTCGAAGCTCAAGTAGGAACTCATAAGCTTTGCCAACAATTGGGGAGGGTTTAATCCCAAGAATTTGCATGATCTCATCCCCAGTTAAATCCGGACGAATTTTATTTAACTCCTCTTGCGCCATTAAATCTTCAATCCGCTTTTCAAGTTGATCATAGGTCTTGGCTAGGCCTTCAGCTTTTTTCTTATTTCTA
>WLEM01000080.1 GCA_009704285.1 Actinomycetota bacterium | reverse complement strand
TAAATGATTACGATGCGATATTTAAAACCTTAACAGATGTTGGCTTTGATGGCTGGATCTCAATTGAAGATGGTGTGGACGGGATGGATCAGATGCATGAGAGTGCCGATTTCTTGCGAGAAAAAATTAAGAAGTATTGGCCTAATTACCAGCCACGATAACATTGTTCAACGATTTACCTTGCGCAAGTAAATCTAATTGGGATTCAATCAATCTTCGAGCTCGCTTATCAAATGCGGATGAATTTCCTCCCACATGTGGTGAGATTAAAACTCCTTTTGCAGACCAAAGTGGGTGACCCTTTGGCAGTGGCTCAGGATCAGTAACATCAAGACCAGCAGTAATTCGACCTGAGTTAAGCTCTTTAATTAGCGCATCAGTATCAACAATTGGACCACGAGCAACATTAACCAACAACGCACCATCCTTCATAAGTGCAAGACGACGAGCATCAAATAGGTGTTTACTCTCTTTAGTGAGTGGCAAAATTAAAATTACTACATCAAGAGAGGGTAAGTGTTTATCTAAATCAGTAATTGCAATTGTGTTATCTCGACCAGATTGAGTAAAGGCCACGATTTCAACTGAAAAACCAGAAAGCATTCTGGCGATGGTTGTGCCAATTGAACCAAAGCCAACAATTCCGATCTTTCGATCATTAATTGAATCGTAATTCTTATTTACCCACTCACCTTTATCTTGATCTCTTACAAAGGTGGCAAAGCCGCGTAGGCAGGCAATTGTTAAGCCAACTGCAAGCTCAGCTGTTGAATCATCATGAATTCCTCGGCCATTACACAAAGTAATTCCTGGCCTTAAAAACTCCATAGCATCGTCATAACCTGCATTTGGAACCTGTAAAACTTTCAAGTTAGGCATCTTTTTTGTTAACTCAAGCGCAGGCCGGCCACCTAGATATGTTGGTACATAAAAAGTTACCTCACTCAGATCTGAAGTTTCAGCAGGATTGGTTGCTGGTGATAGGCGCTTGAATTTACTTGGCACATTTAAATCATCCCACTGCGTCCAAACAACATGTTCACTCATTATTTAATCCGATCATTTATGTCTTCAGGAGTTATTGCAACTTTATTTTCCAAGGTGCCAATTTGATCAACGGTTATGGTAACTAAATCCCCTGCCATAAGTGAAATATCAAGAGGGGGCACAATCCCAGTGCCGGTAGAGAGAATCACCCCAACCGGAAAATGCTGACATCTAAATAGATACTCAATTAGATCATCAAAGGATCTGTTTAATGATTTAAGTGAGGTCTCTGCCTGCCAAACAATGGAACCTGCTCTTTCAATTTTTGCATAAATCTCTAACTTATCGTGATCTACGATCTCCCAAATTGGACGGATCATTGGACCTAATGCATTAGATCCATAGTAAATCTTTGCTTGTGAAAGATAGAGCGGATTTTCTCCCTCAATATTTCTTGAGGTCATATCATTACAGATACTCATTCCTATCAATTCACCAAACTTATTCATCACAATTGCAACCTCAGGCTCAGGTACTGAGGTCAAAGCATCAGCTCTAATTCCAACCTCAGATAAGTGGCCAACTGTTCTACGGGCGGTGGCTTTAAAAAATAACTCTGGTCGATCTGCTTCATAAACTAATTGGTAAACATCTGGGATTCCACTCTCTTCTTTTCTGGCATCCCGTGATCGTTGATAGGTAACACCTGCCCCCCAAACTTCAGTGTCAATAGCAACTGGCGCCGTTAACTCACCCTTTATCTCTTTACTTCCAGAGGCCTCATAAGCTTTTCGAAATTCAGGTAAATGCATAACCAGTGCTTGAGATAAGTTTTTAATACCGTCAATTTCAAAGTATTTGCCATTAATCTCTTTTACTAACCGATACGGTTCAGATGCGGTGTTAATAACTGCTAAATGGCTCATAAGAAAAATCCAGTAATAGAGCGCAATATCAACATTCTGCTAATAGTATAGGAGCGTGTTGGAATAGTGAATACTGTTCGCCTACTGAGATAGCAGATCGGAATAGATGTCATGGATAAAGAGTTCTTAGGTCTAACTGCAATTATCACTGGTGCCGGATCAGGCATTGGCCTTGCGGTTGCTAAGGGATTGAAAGAGCGCGGAGCAACAGTATTTGGTTTTGATATAGATCAAGGCGAGATGGCAACCTATGCCACCTTTATCAAGTGCGATATCGGAGATGCAACATCGGTTGAAAACGCATTTACTGAGTTTAAAAAGTCAAGTAAAACTTTGGATGTTTTAGTCAATAATGCTGGAATTGGATCTTTAACAACAGTTGAACATGAGACTGATGAAATTTGGCATAAAGTTTTAAATATAAATGTGGTGGGAACTGCAAGAGTTTCAAAACATGCAATTCCATTACTTAGAGCAAGTAAGTCAGCTGCCATCGTAAACACTGCTTCAATTGCGGCAATTGATGGAATTCCAAATCGTGCTGCTTATAGCGCCTCAAAGGGAGCAATTCTGACCCTCACTTTAGCGATGGCAACAGATCATCTTGATGATGGAATTAGAGTCAATGCTGTAAACCCAGCAACGACTGATACACCTTGGGTGAAAAAATTGCTTGACCAATCAGCTGATTCAAAGGCTGCTCGAACCGCGCTAGAGGCTAGACAACCTATGGGTAGATTGGTATCTCCTGCTGAGATTGCAAATGCGATCATCTTTTTAGCAAGTCCGCTGCAAGCATCTGTTACCGGTACTGCAATAAACATTGATGGTGGCATGCACTCACTAAGGATTCCTAAGAAATGAATCCGTTAAATAATTATCGTTTTGGTTCATATGCAATCTTGGCAATGGGATTGATAAATCTTCGCTACCAAACTGGCAGCGAGCAAAACCTGGCTAAAAGTTTAGTTTTAATTCTCTCCGGTGCCTTAGTCTTTTTGCTGACATTTATTCCAGCCTTTAAAGGCTTTTTAACAAAGAGATTAACCCAGAGATTGGCGATGGCTTTATTGCTAGCACTAATTACCTATGGCTTATTAGTATAAATAAATGGATCTAAATCAAATCAAATCACGATGGAATGAAGTTTTAGATTTACTGCTGGAAAAGGATCGAATCACCTGGTTAGCATTTTTTGATGCCAGATTAGTTTCTTATGAGAATGATCAATTAACCTTAGATTTTGCTGATAGTCAAAAGTTTGCAAACCCTCATGATTTTAAGAAAACTCGTAATCCATCCCACACACAAGCCTTAAATGATGCGATTAAAACAGTTTTTGGTATTTCACCCACAATAATAGAGCGGTGAAAAGGTTTACCGCTGCGGCAATCGCACTTGTAGTTTGCATGGGGTTGGTGCCATCAGCTAAAGGTGCAACGGCTACAGTTTCATTTAATGTGCAAAGCACGCCAAATGCTGGTGAATCATTAGTTACATTTTATGGTCAGGTTAAGCCAGCATCTAAAGCCAGAGTTACCATCCAGAGCTTTGACGGGATAGCCTGGAAAGAAACACCCCTTAAAACAACTGCCTCAGCAGTTGGCTCTTGGCGAATTACAACAGTGGCCACCGCAATTAAAGCTGAAGGCCAGTATCGAGCCATTGCTTTAGTTGGAAAGAAAAAATATCGCTCTACGGTGGCTAATTTTAAAGTTGATAACTCAAAGACTTTTGCTAATAACAACGCCCTTTTTATCACGGAGGAAACAAGCAGATTAACTGGTGGCAGAATTCAAGGCTCAGATATCAGCAGATGGCAACATCCAAATGATCTACCAATTGATTTTCAAAAGAAGTTTGATGCTGGCATGCGCTTCGTATTGATTAAAGGCTCAGATTCACAGGAGAAAGCTGATCAAACAACTATGAAGTGGCTGGTTGGGGATCGAAATGCCGCTCAAGCTGCAGGTCTATATACAGGTATGTATCACTTT
>WLEM01000008.1 GCA_009704285.1 Actinomycetota bacterium | reverse complement strand
TGCACTTGCCTTTTTAATATCTGCTTCGTATAGAAAATCCAACGCCCGCTTACGAGCTTTATTGCGGGCTGACATCTTTAGTTCGCTCGACCTAGGTAAGCACCAGTTCGAGTATCAACTAAAACTTTCTCATCCTGCTTAATAAATAGAGGAACTTGGATGGTAATTCCAGTCTCAACTGTGGCTGGTTTAGTGCCCCCAGATGAACGATCCCCTTGCAAGCCAGGTTCAGTGTAAGTAATCACCAATTCAACAGAGGCAGGCATTTCAATAAAGAGCGGATTACCCTCATGCATAGCAACAACTACACCTGCATTCTCTAACAAATAATCAACAGCCTCTCCAACCGTTTGCTTACTTACCGAGATTTGATCGTAATTAGTGGAGTCCATAAACATAAAATCTTCACCGTCTCGATAGAGGTACTGCATATTTCTTTTCTCAACTGAAGCTACCTCAACTTTTACCCCTGCATTAAATGTTTTCTCAACAACCTTGCCAGATAAAACCGAACGCATTTTTGTTCGCACGAAGGCACCGCCTTTTCCAGGCTTTACATGCTGAAACTCAATCACGTTCCACAATTGGCCATCCAAATTCAAAGTCATGCCATTTTTCAAGTCATTAGTCGTTGCCATATTTGCCCTATCTGATTATCAAACACTTCGAATATTTTTTAAGCGATGTACTAAGTCTACCTTGTCAGCCAATGATTTTTTGCATTGCGATCAAAGCCAAGCGGTAACTATCCACTCCAAAACCTGCGATGGTTCCCTGAACTACCCCGCTGATAACTGACGTATGTCGGAATTCTTCTCGGCTCAGCGGATTAGATAGATGAACTTCTATCGCCGGAGCGGTCAACATCGATACCGCATCTCTTATTGCATATGAATAATGCGTAAAAGCGGCTGGATTGAAAATTACAGGAAGTTTTTTATCAGCTGCTTCATGCAACCATGAGATTAGTTCACTTTCACTATCACTTTGCTTTACTTCCACATCAATTTTAAGTTCTGAAGCTTTTTGCTCAATAGCAGTTTTAAGTTGCGGATAATCCATCTGTCCATAATGTTTTTGCTCACGTAAATCTAATCTGGACAGATTTGGACCATTAAGAATAAGTATCTTCACCTGGCTATTCTCTCATAAACCTTAGCGAGCTGGCCGGCAGATACATCTTCAAACCAAACAGGCTTTCCAATTTTGCTTATTCCAACGAATCTAAGACGAGAACCTTTAACTTTCTTATCTTGAGTCAAAAGAGTCAAAAGCTTTGGCCATTTCTTGCCAGGATGATCAACCGGTAGGTCAAAATTTCCTAACAATTCACGATGTAGATCCACTACGTCTTTGTTTAAACCTGCAAGTTCTGAACTTAGCTCAGCGGCAAAGACCATTCCTATGCTAACTGCTTCGCCGTGTCGTAATTTATATCCGCTTTCTTTTTCGATTGCATGGCCCAATGTGTGGCCATAATTCAAGACTTCACGCAATTTACTTTCCTTGAAATCTCGAGATACAACATCAGCTTTTACCTTTATACTTCTATGTACAACAGATTCATAATCAATTTGATGATCTTGTACTAAATTCAAAATCTTGTAATCAGAGATAAAACCACATTTAATAACCTCTGCCATTCCGGCTGAAAGATCCCGCGCAGGTAATCGATCCAAAAAATTCAAATCTACAAAGACCTGCTTTGGTGAATGGAATGCACCAATCAAATTCTTCCCAGAACCTGCGTTGATACCAGTTTTACCTCCAACTGAAGCATCAACCATTCCCGCTAATGAGGTTGGCATTGCATACCAGTCAATACCCCTCATCCAGGTGGCAGATGCAAATCCAGCTAAATCAGTTGTTGCCCCTCCGCCCAGTCCAATAATTGCATCCGAACGCTTAATACCTTCACTCGCGCATTTTTTCCAAACACGATCTAACGTAGCTAAACTCTTTTGATTCTCACCATCTGCTGTGCCAAATACTTTCAAGTTTGCTCTTGGTTTGATCTTGAACTTTGAGATTAAAGAATTTGGAGCTACCAGCAATACCTTATTGTGCGAATCTGAAATCTCTTTGATTTTTTCAACTGCATTGATTCCAATTTGCACCTGGTACTCACGCTCAGCTTTTACCTTAACAATTTTCACAACATTGCCTTCAATTTCTCACTAATTAACTTAGCTACCTCATGTGGTTTCTGGCTATCTGAATTGACAGTTTGCGAAGCTAATTTTTCATAAATTGGACGGCGTTCACTCATTAGATTCATCCACTGCTGCCTTGGATTGATCAACAACAAAGGTCTATCTTTGTTGAATCCGATTCGATTCGCCGCTTGAGAAATTGATACATCTATAAAAATGACTGGATACTCAACCCCAGTTAGTGCCTCTTGAATCTGAGTATTGATTGGTGCCCCACCTCCAAGTGCAATGACGCCTTCAAACCCCTCTAGTAGCGCAGTAACCACCTCTACTTCAGTTTTTCGAAAAACTGCCTCACCTTCTTCAACAAAAATATCAGATATTTTTTTCCCAGTTATGCGTTCAATCTCACTGTCACTGTCAATGAATTCGGTGGCAATCTCTTTTGCTAGCGCTTTGCCAATAGTAGATTTTCCAGCCCCAGGTGGGCCAATGAGAACAACCTTCTTAATCATTACTTGATCTCTAGGGTTGCAATATAGTTTTCAAAATTGCGCTTGGTTTCCTGAACGCTATCTCCGCCGAATTTTTCCAGAACTGCGTCAGCAAGAACTAGTGCTGCCATAGCCTCCGCAACTATGCCGGCAGCAGGAACTGCGCACACATCGGATCTTTGGTTAATTGCTTTCGCAGCTTCTCCAGTTTTAGTGTCAATTGTGTCTAGTGCTTTAGGTACAGTTGAGATGGGTTTCATAGCAACTTTAACTCTCAAGATTTCTCCGTTACTCATACCTCCCTCAGTGCCACCAGCTCGATCAGTTCTACGAACAATTGCGCCTTTATCATTTTTTTCAATTTCATCATGCGCAATAGACCCACGTCTAGTTGCAGAAGCAAAACCATCACCTAACTCCACACCTTTAATTGCTTGAATTCCCATCATTGCACCAGCTAGCCGGGCATCTAATCTTTTATCCCAATGAGTGTGTGAACCAAGTCCAGGAGGTAGGTTGTAAGCCAGAACCTCAACTACGCCACCTAACGTGTCGCCCTCTTTATGAGCTAACTCAATCTCTTCAACTATCTGATCACTAGTTTTTTTATCCATGCAACGAACGGGATCGGCATCGATTTTTTGTCGATCTGTACTTTTAGGCAATTGATAATCCTGTGGTAGATGAACTTTTCCTATGGATACCACATGACTCAATATTTCAATTCCAACACTTTGTTTAAGAAAAGCACGTGCAACTGCACCTAAGGCAACTCGTGCCGCAGTCTCCCTGGCACTTGCCCTTTCAAGTATTGGACGAGCATCATTAAAATTAAACTTCTGCATTCCTACTAGGTCAGCATGTCCGGGTCTAGGTCTAGTAAGAGGTGCGTTTCTAGCTAAATCTTTAATTTCGTTCTCATCAACTGGATCAGCACTCATAATCTTTTCCCATTTTGGCCACTCTGAGTTTGCTATTTGAATTGCTATGGGACCGCCCTGAGTTTTACCAAGTCTTATGCCACCTGTAATTGTAATTTTGTCAGCTTCAAAATTCTGTCGAGCTCCTCTGCCAAAACCTAATCTTCTGCGTGATAGATCGACATCAATATCTTTGCTGGTGATTTCCACATGGGCTGGAATACCTTCCACAATTGCAGATAAGGCAGGGCCGTGGGATTCACCTGCTGTTAACCAACGCAACACATTATCTCCACTCAAGTTTGATGGGAGTATTCTCTCAGATCTGGCACTTATCCTGCGCTCAATTAACCCTTACAACAGTGGAATCTTTGTGAAATAAGTGCCAATTATCATGAATGGCGCAAAAGGAATACTCCTTCGGGGTTGAGTTAATGCAAACAACCCCGCAAGGATCCATGTTGATGTTAATGCAATTGAAAGTTCATTAATTGTGGCCAAGGTAATTGAACAAATAAATGAAAGTTTTATATCTCCATAACCTATTTTCCAGCCACTAACTAGATTTATTAGGAGGTATAAGCCAAGACCAAAACACCCTATTTTCCAATTCATAAAGTGACCAGGCATAAGAAGTATGCCTACGATTATCAAGTCAATGTTTCTAATCAGGTGATTTTGAATATCATAAATTGCAATTCTGATGAACCAAATAAACGCCAATATCTCTAGCAGCACTCATTTAGATTACTTAAATCTATGAGCTAGATGTACTCCTGTGGATTACTTTCTAACCGCCTCCGATGCAACCTTAAGCAACTCTCGCCTCATGGAATCAAAATCAAATTCTTTTTGGGAGAAATAATTAATCTGAAATAAAGCTTGCTCAACTAGTAAAGCTAGCCCACCGATTACATGTTTTCCGAGGTTTTGATAACGTTTGGCTAGTTCAGTTGGCCAAGGGTGATAAACAACTTCAAAAAAATCCGCCTTGGTTGAGATAATCGATAGTCCATCGGTGGCACCTGCCGGTGTTGTAGATATGATCAAATCACGATCTTGTATCTCTTCAAAATTGTGCCAATCCAGGAAATTGATATCTAAGTCTGCTGCAGCCGCATGAAGTTGATCATGTCTGACCATCGATCTGGTCACCACCGTTACTTCGGTGTTTGTACCTTTAAGGGCGCCAAGTGCGGCTCTTGCTGTGCCACCCGCTCCTAAGATTGCAATCTTCTTGCCAAAATATGGTTGGAGCAAATTTTTAAATGCCAGCAAATCAGTAGAAATTCCAATGCTTCCAGTTGATTCGAAAATTACTGTATTCACCGATGAGATTTGTTTGGCGATTGGATCTACCCTGTCTATGAATCCAATACATATCTCCTTCAGTGGCATGGTCAGCGCCAAGCCGCGATACTGAGAGTTTTTTGATTCAAAATAAAAGTTTCCAAAATCCTGTTCACTAACTTCGTGAGCTAGAAATTCCGCTTCTACGCCAAGCATTTGGTATGCAGTGGAGTGTAGAAGTGGCGAAAGAGAATGCGCTATCGGCGAGCCAGCGACTGCTAATTTAATCAACCAAACAACCCCGCATCTTCATTTTTTCTAAATTCATTTGCCCAAACATTAAATTCGTCGAAAGATCTGGTAAATCTAGTATCTCCTGGTTTGACTGTAACGTAATATAACCAATCCCCGTTTGCTGGATTAACAGCTGCTGACATTGCTTGTTCACCTGGATTGCTAATTGGTCCTGGCGGCAGCCCTCGATACTTATAGGTGTTGTATTTAGAATTCGTATCCAATCTCTTGTACGGGAGCCTTATCTTTCCACGAGTATTGGTTGCGTAATCAATGGTTGCATTGATCTGCAAAGGCATGCCTATTTCAAGGCGGTTATAAATCACTCGCGCTATCTTAGGAAAATCTACAATATCCCCCTCTGACTGAATCATCGAGGCAATTATCAATAATTCGAAAGGTGAAAAGCCTCGATAGCCATTTTCTATACCGCTCTGCTTAGCCGAAATGTAAAATCGCTGAACCATTTGGTCAACTGCTTGATCAAAAGTTGTACCAGGAACTATCGAATACTGTGCTGGAAAGAGAAAACCTTCTACATCTTTTGTCTTATAAAGTGGATCGATCTTGGCATTCGCCGAGTACTTGCCAGTGACTAATTTGGACTTAGTCAACAAATCAAATATTTCATTCTTCCTAAGTCCTTCAACAAAACCAAATAATCCGCGGTTACGTTTTGGATCAAGTAATTGTTCCAATGCAGATTGCGCAGATATGCCCACATCTAACTCGTGTAAACCAGGTGAAATACCATTTGCCCGCTTATCATTGATAGCAATTTTGATAAATACTTTCTCAGCTTTAATCACGCCAGAATCTTTAAGTTTTTGAGCAATCTTCACCCCTGTATCCCCAGGTTCAATCAATATCTCAACTTTTTCTGCAGAAATAACATTTCGGTAATCGTTTAGTAAGAATGCGTTATGGGTTGAGATTGCGATTAAGGTGAAAATTATAGCTACCGCCAGCGGAGGGATTACTTTTCTCAAAAACGGGTTCCGATCGAAGTATTGGACTTTTCATTTAACAACGCAGTTTCAAGAATATTCACCGCAGCGATCTGATCAATAACGCTTTTACTATCTCGCGCACTTTTACCAGCTTCTCTCATCTGAGCATAAGAAACTTGAGTGCTAAGTCTTTCATCAACCAAATAGATAGGACCTTCATATAGAGACCTGACTAGCGCTGCAAAACTGGCAGCTTCATCGGATTTTGAGCTGTCTGCACCAGACAAGTGTTTTGGATTTCCAATCACGATATATATAGGTTGTACATCATTTAATATCTCGCCGATTTTTAAAGACAAATCAGCATCATTGTTTATTGTGGCATGAGGTGAAACAAGAATTGATTCAGAATCAGAGGTGGCAACTCCTATCCGCTTCTCTCCATAATCAAAACCAATTCGACGGCCCTGCGCGATTGGTGTTTTCATTTCCATCCAGCTATTTAACTAATCTTTCCAGTTGTTGCTTTCGTAATTTCTGCAAGTGCTTGATCAATGTGTTTTGGCTCAGTTCCACCGCCTTGGGCAAAGTCATCTTTTCCGCCTCCGCCTCCGCCGAGTACGGTTGAACCAATCTTTATTAACTCTCCTGCTTTAACACCAAGTTTTATTGCCTCTGGCGATACTGCAGCTACCAACATTGGTTTTGAATTATTGATTGTGGCAAGTACAACCACCCCACTCTTCAACTTACCTTTCAAATCAATAGCAATAGACCTCATGTCATCCACTGATACTTCATTTTCTAATTGGGCGGTTAACAAGTTAATTTGACCGATCGGCTTCGCTTTCTTAACAAGCTCAGCAGCTGAAGCCATCGCCTTAGCACTTCTAACAACCGCTAACTCCTTCTCCATAACCTTCATCTTTTCAACCAGCTCGGAGATTCGCTGCGGTAACTCCTCTGTTCTTACTCCTTTTATTATCTCAGTTAGAGAATTAAGTAATACGTGTTCTCTAGCTAAGAACTGGTAAGCGTCATGCCCTACCAAAGCTTCAATTCTTCTAACGCCTGCGCCAATTGAAGATTCAGATAGCAACTTAACCAATCCCAACTGACCGGATCTACTTACATGAGTTCCGCCGCACAATTCCTTAGCCCAATCTCCTATGCTCACCACGCGGACCTGGTCGCCATATTTTTCACCAAATAGCGCCATCGCGCCCATTGCTTTAGCAGCATCTTGAGTCATAACCTGAGCTTCTACTGAAAGATCTGCAATCAATAATTCATTCACTCGACTTTCGACATCAGCTAATACGGAATCGGGCACTGAACTTGTCGACGGAAAATCAAATCTAAATCTTCCAGGTGCATTCTCAGAGCCTGCTTGAGTAGCTGTTTCTCCCAACGCCTCTCGAAATGCTTTATGAACCATATGTGTTGCTGTGTGCGCTCTAGAGATAGCCATTCTTCGCTCTAGATCAATCTCAGCTAGTACTTGATCACCTTGCTTAACCTGTCCACTTATCACCGTTCCCCTGTGAACAATTAATCCTGGCAGTGGCGACTGAACATCATCAATTTGAATAACAGCTCCATTTGATAACTTTATTTTTCCAGCATCAGCTAACTGGCCACCACCTTCAGCATAAAATGGTGTTCGATCCAGAGTTATCTCAATTTCAGTACCTATATTTGCTTCGCCAGAGTTCTTTCCAGCGACTAATAACCCTGTCAATTTTGCTTCGCTAGAGTTTTTCTCATAACCGATAAATTTAGTAGGACCGGAGGTATCAATTATCGACCTGTATTCAGTTAAATCGGTATGACCACTTTTCTTAAGCTTTGCATCAGCTTTTGCCCGATCTCTCTGTTCATTCATCAACTTTCTAAAACCTTTTTCATCAACCTCTAAACCCTGTTCGCGAGCCATCTCCAGCGTTAGATCAAATGGGAATCCATAGGTGTCATGTAATTTAAATGCTGTGTCTCCAGACACTGCCTTCTGTTTTGATTTCTTCAAATCCTCAGCAGCGATATCAAAAATACTAGTTCCACTTTTTAGCGTTTGTATGAATGAATCTTCCTCGGCTTGGGCGATTGACAAAATACGCTCTGAATCCTTAATAAGTTCTGGGTATTGAGGTCCCATTGCCTGTATTGAGCTCTTCATTAACTCTGAAATCACCAAATCCTGAGAGCCTAGCAATCTCATATTTCTTATTGTTCTGCGCATCATTCTTCTTAAAACATAACCACGGCCCTCATTACCTGGCGTAACTCCATCACCGATTAGCATCATCGCTGTCCTGCTGTGATCTGCAACCACTCTCAACGAAATATCATCTTTAACCTCTTTGCCATATTTAACTTTAGTTAAATCAGAGGCCTTATCAAGAATGATTTTTGTGGTGTCAATTTCATAAATATTTTCAACACCTTGGAGCAATGCTGCAGTTCTTTCCAAACCCAATCCTGTATCAATATTCTTTGCCGGTAGCTCTCCAACAATTGGGAAGGTGTTCTTATCCCCTCCCTCACCACGAACATTTTGCATAAAAACAAGATTCCAAATCTCAAGATATCTATCTTCGTCAGCTATCGGACCACCCTCTTTGCCATATGCAGCACCGCGGTCAAAGTAGATTTCAGAACATGGTCCACAAGGACCAGGAACGCCCATCGACCAAAAATTATCTGCCATATCTCGTCTTTGGATTCGATTTTTCGGAACACCAATTTGCTTCTCCCAAATTTGTGCAGCTTCATCATCATCTTTATAAACAGTTACCCAGAGTTTATCTTCGCTAAATCCATAACCACCATCAGAGGTCGACTTAGTAAGTAGCTCCCAAGAGAGAGCTATAGCTCCTTCTTTGAAATAATCACCGAAGGAGAAATTTCCGCACATTTGAAAAAATGATGCATGCCTAGTTGTTTTTCCCACCTCATCAATATCTAAGGTTCGAACACATTTTTGAACTGAGGTTGCGCGTTTGTATGGTGGTTTAATCTCGCCTAAAAAGTAAGGTTTGAAAGGAACCATGCCAGCATTTACCAATAACAGGTTGGGGTCATCTGCTATCAATGATGCAGATGGAACAACAGTATGAGGCAAATTCAAAGAATTATTTGATTCAAAGTACTTTAACCATCTGGAGCGAATGTCAGCAGAGTTCATATCTACTCCTTCGCTTTGCTTTTTTTCTTACCCTTTTTCTTTTGCTTAACCGCTCCAAAGACCGCAGCTGCAGCCTTCATGGCTATCGGGTTCTCATCTAGAAATGATTCAGTTGCTGTTGAAACCTTTTTTGTTAAATTCTCAATTGATTTTCCAGCATTGCTTAAACTCTTCAAAGGGCTGTTGATCATGGCAACTGTTTTGGTAATTTCATCAATCAATCTGGAAGCTCTAATCACCGCATAGGCGATTGCAACCGCAATTACAGCAAGGCTGGATGCGGCAATAATCGTTGCAATTCCACCTGGGCCCATGTTGGGAAGAATACCTGAAAAGGTGGGAACTATTTGGCAACCGCTGGTGTATCGACCCCTGACTCTTTACGTTGTGCTGGCGTAATAGGTGTTGGTGCACCTGTTAAAGGATCACCACCACTGGCCGTTTTCGGAAATGCAATAACTTCTCGAATTGATTGAGCCCCGGCTAATAATGCACATAATCTATCTAGCCCCAGGGCAATGCCACCATGTGGTGGCGGTCCATAATTAAATGCTTCTAGCAGAAATCCAAATTTACTTTCCGCTTCACTTTGTGACAATCCAATTGTCTTAAAGACTCGCTGTTGAACATCGCGTTGATGGATACGAATTGACCCACCACCAATTTCATTACCGTTTAGAACAATGTCATAGGCATAAGCTAAAGCTTCTTGTGGATTGGTATCAAAAGTAGTTGCGTACTCTGGTTTAGGCCCGGTGAATGGGTGGTGAACTGCCGTCCAACCAGCTGCTGGATTTTCTGCATCAACTGGTTCAAACATAGGAGCATCAACTATCCATACAAATTTCCAAGCTTTCTCATCGATTAAATTACATCGCTGACCAATTTCTAGTCGCACCGCACCTAACAAACTTTGTGAAGATACAGTTGCACCAGCAGCAAAGAAAATCGCATCACCATTTTTGGCACCAACAGTGCTTGCGATTCCAGCACTTTCTTTCTCTGACAGGTTCTTAGCTACCGGTCCAGATAAGGTTCCATCTTCGCCAACTAATATGTATGCCAAGCCTTTGGCTCCACGAGCTTTTGCCCAATCCTGCCAAGCATCTAATTCACGTCGAGGCGTTGCTGCTCCCTTTGGCATAACTACGGCGCCTACGTACTCTGCTTGAAAAACTCTAAAAGAAGTTTCCTTGAAGAAACTTGTTACATCAATGATCTTGCTATCAAATCGTAAATCTGGTTTATCCGAACCATAATCACGCATGGCATCTCGATATGTCATATGTGGGATTGGCGTTGGAATCTTGTAATTAACTACTTTGTCGAAAACAGTTGTCAAGACTTTTTCTGCCACCGCGATTACATCAGATTGATCAGCAAATGAGATCTCAATATCCAACTGGGTAAACTCTGGCTGCCGATCTGCCCTAAAATCCTCATCACGAAAACAGCGCGCAATTTGGTAATACCTCTCCATGCCAGCAACCATTAATAATTGTTTGAATAATTGTGGTGACTGCGGAAGCGCGTACCAAGATCCTGGTTGCAATCTAACGGGAACAAGAAAATCTCTGGCACCTTCTGGAGTAGACCTGGTTAAGTAGGGAGTTTCAATCTCTAGGAAATCCTGATCTGCCATTACTTCACGGATTGCAGATGTAACCTTGGAGCGCAATCTTAAATTTTTAGCCGGACCTTCACGTCTTAAATCCAAGTAGCGATACTTAAGTCTTACCTCTTCGGAAATGTTTCCAATGTCTCCGCTATCTACCGGGAAAGGAAGAGCAGCTGCTTCACTTAAAACCTCTAGCGATTCACAAACAACCTCTATTGCACCGGTAGGAATATCTTTATTCTCATTTCCAGCTGGGCGAGTTTTTACGACACCTGAGATTAGGACACACCACTCAGCACGTAGCTCTCCAGCAATCTTTTCATCATTTATCACAACCTGTACCGCGCCGGATGAGTCTCTTAGATCAATAAAGGCAACCCCGCCATGATCCCTACGGCGAGCAACCCAACCAGCCAAAACAACATTAGTACCAACTGATTTTTCATTTAATGAACCTGCATCATGGGTACGCAACATTATTTACTATTTACCAATCGTTTTAACTAGACCTGAAGCATCAAGGGTACTGGATATCAACTCACCGCTACTCATTATTTTCAATTGGCAATTCCCAGTGGCCAATTCATCATCACCAATCAC
>WLEM01000079.1 GCA_009704285.1 Actinomycetota bacterium | reverse complement strand
TTCATCCTTTAGATCAGAGTAAAAGATATGCAAATAATTAGTTCTACCGCTGACCGATGTACACATAGAGATGTAACCGGAGACATCGTTAGTAGTTTTTCCTAAAGTTGTGGAGTTTCCATCAATTGTTTTAATTCCCCACTTGTTTCCACTAAAAGTGGCAAGTTTTAAATCTCCTTTTTTGCTATCGCTATATGCAATAACTGGTTTACCTGCATAGGTAGCAGTGGCTAGGTATTTGGCATCAGCCGTGGCATCAATTATTGAACTCTTCCATGCCGGTTGTGGAGTAACTGAATTTGTATTAACCGAGTTTGATGTTCCTAATGAGTTTGTGGCAGAGACTGAAAATGTGTACTTAGTACCATTTTTTAATCCAGAGATAGTTACCGGACTTTCAGAAACACTTACTACGCTACCGGTTTGAATATTTGTAACATCATACTTTGAAACTTGAGCTGATCTAAAATTTACTGGCGGATCAAATCTGACAATCGCACTTCTATCACCGATTAAGGCTTTAACATTTTGTGGCGGTTGTGGAGTTCCCGCAGCTATTCCAGCCGGCGGCCTTTGCCTCATATCTTCAAACATGGCTAGTACTAATGGACCAGGTAGGTGAAACACCTCGCCAGAATCCAAATTTGGAGTCATTACCGCATTGTCAACAGATTTAGAAAAGGTTGCTTCATCTAGATGGCTAATTGAAGAGCCAGCCTCATATATTGATGGCGTATAAAGTTTTGGCTTAATACCATTATTAGCTTTGATTGCATTCTCACCAGACCAAAACAAATCAGAGGTCATTGCTTTACCAGCCTCAAGAGATGGTGAGGGCATATCAGCTAAACGTCTGCCATCTGGAAGTTGTGCATAAGCATCAAATGGAGTCGGTTGATCAACTCTGCCAAAACCTGAAAATGGCTCATAGTAATTACCAGAAACAAATCCCAAGCCATGTCCCATCTCATGCAAAATCACCGAGACCAGATCAAAACTTCTTGCTGGACAGTTACCATCAGTCCCGTAATACCAAGGAGCATTTGAAGTAATTGAAATCTCAATTTCCGGTGAAGTTGGATCTAAATCTCGGCCAGCAAGAGCGTTGGCTAGTGCAGATGCGTAGTAAAGAGTTTTGTCAGGTGCACCATTGAAATTAGAGAAATTGTTTTTAGCACTCGCTGAAGCCAAAACACCATAACTAGATGAGCTGCCCCATTTAACATTTACATTTATTGGCACAGTGGATGCAAAGTTTTCAGACCAGATATCTACCGCAGCTTGAACTGCAGGCCTGGCAACCGAAGGAACAGTATTAAAGTTGATGAGAAAATTACTCTTCTTCTCCAAGTTTGCCGATGGCAACCTTGGGGTGGCTTGTACCGATACAGAATTACCACTGGCATAGATGTAACCCCAGTTGGCGGGTGCTACTTTAATTTCTAACGCAGATGAGTTTGAGATCGGAGCAACTAGAAAAGAGGTGACAACTAAGAGTGAGGTGATCATCGACTTCAAGCGCATAGGCTCAAGGCTAACAGTCTGCGATGATTGGTCTATGCCACCAGTTGATCTATCAGCAACATTTAAGCAAAACTACATCTGGCGTATTTTGGCTCCGGGAAATTGGCGGTTAATTGGGGTTCATAAATGAAAAAAGTAACAGTTTACTCCCGTACTGGTTGCCACCTATGTGAAATAGCTATCGATCTAATTAAATCGGTGAAGCAAGAGAACAATTTTAGTTTAGAGATTAAATTGATTGATAACGATAGTGAGTTAGAAAAAGAGTACGGTGAACAGGTACCAGTGATTTTAATTGATGAAAAAGTTCATGATTATTGGCGAGTTGATTTAACTAGATTTACTAAAGCAATTAATGGTTAATTCTTTTTGATAATCTCATCGGCATCAATAATCCGATAGGCATATCCCTGCTCAGCTAAGAAGCGTTGGCGATTTTGAGCAAAATCTTGGTCAATCGTGTCACGTGCAACTAGTGAATAAAATCTGGCGCCTCTGCCATCTGCTTTAGGCCGCAAAATTCGACCAAGTCGTTGAGCCTCTTCTTGCCTTGACCCAAATGTGCCAGAGACTTGAATAGCAATTGTTGCCTCGGGTAAATCAATTGAAAAGTTGGCAACTTTGGAAACAACTAAACATTTAATCTCACCGGTACGAAATAAAGCATAAAGCCGTTCTCGCTCTTTAATTGGTGTGTCACCTTTAATAACAGGTACAGATAATGCTTCAGATAGTTGATCTAACTGATCAATGTATTGGCCAATTACCAGCACCTGATCATTTGCGTGTTGCTTTGCTAAGGCAACTGCGACATCTTTTTTAGTTTGCGAGGTTGAACAAAAACGATAGCGATCTTCCTGTTCAGCAGTTGCATAATTCAAACGCTCAGCATCAGTTAGAGTAATTCTTACCTCAACGCAATCTGCCGGTGCTATATAACCTTGCGCTTCAATCTCTTTCCATGGAACATCAAATCTCTTTGGTCCAATCAGAGAGAAAACCTCACCCTCCATGCCATCCTCTCTAACTAAGGTGGCTGTTAATCCAAGCCTGCGCCTGGATTGAATATCTGCGGTAAATCTAAAGATCGGCGCAGGTAATAGATGCACCTCATCATAAATAATCAATCCCCAATCAATTGCATCAAAAAGATCAAGGTGGGCATAGACACCTTTTTTACGGGTAGTCATAACCTGGTAGGTAGCAATTGTTACTGGACGTATTTCTTTCTTTGCCCCGCTGTACTCACCAATATCATCTTCATTTAAATCAGTTCTGCGCAGTAACTCTTCTCGCCACTGTCTTGCAGCGACAGTATTAGTTACCAAAATCAATGTTGTTGCCTTTGCATGTGCCATTGCGGCTGCACCAACAATAGTTTTGCCAGCGCCGCAGGGCAGTACAACTACTCCTGAACCACCATGCCAAAAACCTTCGGCGGCTAACTCCTGGTATTTTCGAATTTTCCAACCATCTTGGCGTAATGAAATTTCATGGTGCTCACCATCAACATATCCAGCAAAATCCTCAGCTGGCCAACCTAATTTTAAGAGTGCTTGTTTTAAGAATCCACGTTGACCTGGATGAACAACAATAGTTTCATCATCTAATTGTTTGCCAAGCATCGGAGCAACTTTTTTACCGCGAGTAACCTCTTTTAAAACTGCAGCATCATTAGAAACTAATATCAGTCCATGAACTGGATGAGCTTCAAGTCGTAACCGCCCATACCTAGACATAGTCTCAGCGATATCAACTAATAAGGCATGAGGAACTGCATATCGCGAGTACTTAATTAAAATATCAATAACCTCTTCAGCATCATGCCCAGATGCTCGGGCATTCCATAAGCCAAGAGGGGTTAATCGATAGGTGTGAATATGCTCTGGAGATTTTTCTAATTCAGCAAAGGATGCAATTGATCTCCGACATTCATCAGAGAGGATATGGTCGATATCTAATAAAAGTGTTTTATCACTTTGAACAATTAAAGGGCCATCACTCATTTCAACAGCTCATTGATAAATGCATTAATTAATTTAATTCTTGGTTCAACTGTTGAGATTTTTATAAACTCACTAGGTGCGTGAGCGCCTAGTCCTTCAGCTCCTAAACCATCTAGAACCTTTGCACCAGCAGCAGCTGCGATATTGCCATCACTAGCACCACCCACACTTGCATTTCCAATCTTTGGAAGAGCTAATGAAGCAGCAACAGTTTCTAACTTTTCATAAAGTGCCATGGTGCTCACCTCTTCAAGCGGTGGGCGATTAATACCTCCAGTAACTTCAACCTTTGCAATATCACTCTTTAAATTCCTAATTGATTTATCAATTCGCTCTAACTCTGCGTTAGTGAAGGATCGAACATCAATATCTAAAGTCGCTAA
>WLEM01000078.1 GCA_009704285.1 Actinomycetota bacterium | reverse complement strand
TTGAATAGGTAGCTTTATCGGCAACAATTGTTTCAGCAGCAACTCGTGCCATAAATGAAACTCTCTCCACAAATTTTCTAGTGATTAAACCAGTGGCAACTAATCTAGAGTTCTGATGAACCTCAACTTCAAATTTTAAAACGCTATCTACTAAACCAAGACATCTGGCAGTGGCATGTATTTCACTACCTACTCCTACTGCGCCTTTAATGTCTAACTCAGTAGATGATGTAACGGTGGTTTCACCAAAATCTAGAAACTCAATAATTGCTGCGCTACATGCACTTTCAACTAAACCTAGTATCTGGTTTGAGCCAACAACTGGCAGATCATTAACTCCTTGCGCAACCGAGGTGTCACCAGGCCTGATAGACATACTGGCCATTCCAATTGCACCGATCACCTGCTCTGCTTTCATAATCAGAACATTAGTGATCAGGTAATTACTCTTGCGGGAACTCCCTGCGTATTTCGCTAGTTATTTCAATTTGAGTTGCACCATCAGAGGTAATCTCCGTATAAGTGGTTTGGGTATAGGTAATTTCAGTAATACCACTTGATTGGGCGCCTTGCTTCATTTGAATGTATAAATCCTCAGTTTGCTGATTTATGCGATCACATAAACTCTCTGGCAGCTCTTCATTTAGGGCATTGCACAAAAGATTTTTCATCAACAGTAGCGCAGCGCTTTCTTGCTCCATTTGATCTCGGCAATCTGTGCATGTACCAAAGTGCAGCTCGACAGCGTTAAGTTGTTGATCATCAAATATCTCCTGATCAATGTACAAAACTATGTTTGGTAGCACTTGCTCACATGGCATGAAATCATTATTTGCATAACTCATTTTTCACCACCTGCTTTTTTGCCACCAAATCCGCGCTCAGTTGCATAAGCAGACAGTGATGTTCTTAGCATCTTTCTTCCTCGATGTAGCCTGGACATAACTGTGCCGGTTGGCACTCCTGTTATCTCAGCTACCTCTTTGTAAGAAAAACCTTCTACGTCAGAAAGATAAACTGCCATTCGAAAATCCTCTGGCATAGCAGCTAAGGCCTCTTTAACATCCTTGTCAGCGATATTCTCTAAAACTTCATCCTCTGCAGATTTGCCTTGATCACTTGTGTGGGATGAGGCATCTGCTATTTGCCAATCCTCTATTTCACCTGCTGAAATCTGAGGCCTGCGCTGATCCTTGCGATAATTATTTATAAATGTAGTGGTAAGAATTCTGTACAACCATGCTTTGAGATTTGTACCCGGTTCGAATTGATGAAAACTTGTAAAGGCTTTTGCATAAGTGTCTTGTACTAAATCTTGAGCATCATGTGTATTTTTTGTATAACGAAGTGCTGCGCCATATAGCTGAGATGTAAATACCAAGGCATCTCTTTCGAATCTGGATTTGCGCTCTTCTAAACTCTCTTTGCTTCGATCGATAATCGCTGGCAGTAAATTTTCGTTGCTCATTTGGGACAAGGCTACCTCGAAGGGGGTCTTGTCATTAACTAGATAATTCTTAGTTTGCCCAGTTGATGGACGTAATGCATGCATAGAGGTAAAACCCTTCTTGCCAAAGGTTTATTCCCCGGTTGGGTGAGGGTTTAGTAGTACAAATGCCCAATTTGATTTAGATGACGGAAGGTAGACTGGGAGATATGAGTAACTGGAGCGCTCCTTTTCGCAGTGGTTTAACCGCTGCAAGTAAGCCAATATCAGCCACAGTTACCATCCCTGGATCAAAGTCAGCAACTAACCGGGCTTTGATTCTGGCCGCTTTAGCGACAACACCATCAAGGATCCGAAAACCACTTTCCTCTCGTGATACTGATTTGATGGTTAAAGGTTTACAAAGTTTAGGATGCAAGATTGAGCAAGTAAAAACTGATCATGGCTTTGATTATCAAGTAATTCCTAGCAAGTTAACTGGACCAACTCAAATAGATGTTGGAAATGCAGGAACTGTAATGCGCTTTCTGCCGCCAATTGCCGCTCTTGCAACTGGCTTAATTCATTTTGATGGTGATGAAAGATCTCACCAACGTCCAATTGGACCAGTGCTTGGTGCATTGGAGCAGCTTGGTGTTTCAGTGGAGCACAACAACAAATACAAATTGCCAATAACAATTAATGGTGCTGGAAAGATTAAGGGCGGAACTGTTGAAATTGATGCCAGTGCCTCAAGTCAATTTGTTTCAGCTCTACTTTTAGTAGCACCAGCCACCCAAGAGGGTATAACAATTAAAAATATCGGCCCGTCCCTGCCATCTGCCCCACACATTGAAATGACAATTCAAATGCTAGAAAAATTTGGTGCAATTGTGCAGCGCACCGCCTCAAGTTGGAGTGTCAAACCTTGTCAGCTAATAGGTCAGGACTTAGTAATTGAACCAGATTTGTCCAACGCTGCTCCATTTATGGCCGCTGCCATGATCTGCGGTGGAAGTGTGCAAGTCAGTGATTGGCCCCTAAGCACAACTCAACCTGGTGATCAATTGCGTTCTATCTTTACCAAGATGGGAGCCAAAGTAGAGCTCAATGCTTCCGGCTTAACTATTACAGGTAGTGGAAAAATTGATGGAATTGATATTGATCTTGGCGATGTTGGTGAGTTAACACCAAGTATTGCTGCCGTAGCATCTTTAGCAACAACACCTTCAACATTAAGAGGAATATCTCATCTGCGTTTGCATGAGACTGATCGACTGTCAGCATTGGCTACTGAAATAAACAACTTAGGTGGCTCAGTTATTGAAGGTCCAGGAGATCTAATTATTAAACCGGGCAAAATGATTGCATCTCAAATTTTCCGAAGTTATGAAGATCATCGCATGGCTACTGCTGGGGCAATTATCGGTTTGGCTGTTGAAGGGGTAATTGTTGAGAATATAGAAACTACGCGAAAAACTTTGTCAGACTTTCCAGGCATGTGGCAGGGGATGCTTGATGGTTAGATCAAGAAGTAATTGGGATGAAGATGATGTCCGCATAAATAAGTCACGCCAATTTGGAACAAGCAATAAAGCTCGTCCTAGAACCAAAGACAGACCAGATTACTCAGCGGCTCAGACTGCAACCATAATTGAGGTTGATCGGGGTCGGGTTAAGTGTTTAGTCGAGGGCCCAGATGGTAAAAAAGTTATTACCGCCATGAAGGCAAGGGAGTTAGGAAAGAAGTCAGTAGTAGTTGGTGATCTAGTCTCAATTGTGGGTGATATATCCGGTGATGAAGGTTCATTAGCCAGAGTGGTAACGGTGCTTCCTAGAAAGAATTCATTAACTAGAAGCATTGATGATCACGCCAATGATGAGCGGGTGATTGTGGCAAATATAGATCAAATGGCAATTGTTATTGCAGCTGCCAATCCAGAACCTAGAGTTGGATTAGTAGATAGAGCACTAGCAGTTGCATATGATCAAGGGATCACGCCAATAATTATTATGACCAAAAAAGATTTGGCCGATGGTGATGATTTCTTACAGATCTATAAAGATTTAGAGATTTTGGTCTTCAAGATAGATAAATCATCTGATTTAACTGCGCTACAAAAGGTGCTACTAGGTAAAACTACGGTGCTGCTTGGACATTCTGGGGTTGGAAAGTCAACATTAGTAAACAACTTACTGGCTAGCTCGACAAATCGTGCTTCAGAATCTTTGTTTGAAAAAATCGACCGGGCAACTGGTGATGTTAATGAAGTAACTGGCCGTGGACGTCACACCACCTCGAGTGCAATTGCACTACCTCTTTCATCATCCCTTGATGGAACAGATTTTGGCTGGGTTATTGATACACCTGGAGTTCGCTCATTTGGTATTGCACACATTCAACCTGCAAGAGTTATTTCATCATTTCCTGAGTTTGGTGAGGCTATTTCAAACTGCCAAAAAAATTGTACGCACAACGAAGTAGATT
>WLEM01000077.1 GCA_009704285.1 Actinomycetota bacterium | reverse complement strand
GAGTCCATATCCAGCATGACAAGACGTTTGGACTTACGCGTAGGACCTCCTGGTTCCACAGCTAAATCAATTTTATTTTCTATCGCCACTTTCGCCAGCGCACCTTGTACTTGCTTTAGCGAATGATTCGGAATTGTTAGATCAAGTTCGATTGCGAGTAAAGGGTCAGTGGTAGTTCGCTTAATCGAAGTGATGTTTCCTCCAAGGGATGCGATTTGACCAGCCACTGCAGCTATACCTGCTGGCTTAATGTTTTCACCCACTATAACTACCCGAAGATTTTCTGAGTTAGCATGAGTCAAATTTTGTAAAGCAAAATCAACGGCAATATCCAACCCGATTTCTTTCTGTAGGGCATTCAAATCCTCTAAAACAGCTTCACTATGCGCTTCATCAAGTGAGACAAGAACTGTGAGCAACAAACGATCCCTAATGATTAACTGCTCTATATCTAAGATTGTGACGGAAAATTGCGCCAGAGTGGTCATCAATTTCTCAGTGATCCCAGGTCCGTCTTCCCCGGAAACAAGTATCAAGCCAGTAAAAGATGAATGATTTTCAATCGGCATTGGGTCAGATTAGCCATAATCGGGCTCTTGGCGAGGTATCTTTCACTCCTATGAGGCCGATATTGGAGTTATCAAATATCAGCGTCCAGCGAAGCGATCGCGTAATACTCGGCCCCTTGGATTGGCAAGTTCTAGAAGGACAGCGTTGGGTCATTCTGGGACCCAACGGAGCTGGTAAAACCACGTTGTTGCAGGTTTGTTCTTCATTAATCCATCCAACATCTGGTGAGGTAAAGATTCTTGGTCAGGCCCTTGGAAAAACGGATGTTTTTGAATTACGAACTCGAATAGGTTTAACCTCATCAAAACTAGTTGAGCAACTTCCTGGTGATGAATTGGTAATTGATGTGGTTTTGACGGCAGCGTATGCGATGTTGGGCCGTTGGCAGGAGAAATACGATCTATGGGATGAATCTAGAGCTATGGCATTACTAACTGCCCTTGGAGTAAGAGAATTGGGAGGTAGAGAATTTGGCAGTTTAAGTGATGGTGAGAAGAAGCGAGTACAAATCGCACGTTCCCTGATGGCCGATCCAGAATTACTGCTGCTAGATGAACCCGCATCCTCGTTGGATTTAGGCGGACGAGAAGATCTATTGAAGCGTATTGAAGCATTCGCTAGTGATCTTCTAGCCCCAGCAACTGTAATAGTTACCCACCACATCGAGGAGATACCTTCAGGAACTACCCATGCTTTGCTTCTGAAAGAAGGCAGAGCAATTGCTCAGGGAGTTATTGAATCAGTAATAAATGATGTGAATTTATCTACCGCTTATGGTTTGCCGATTACGGTGCAAAGCCAAGGTGGCCGCTTTTTTGCCCGTGCAAATTGATCTAAATTTTCTGCTACCAGAGCAGTGGCAGAATCTGGTTGATACCTCCGCACTAGATCAGATTTCTCATAAATTAGCAGGTGAGTTTATTCCAAGAAGTTCAGATATATTCAAAGCTTTTGAATGTGATCCTAATTTAATCAAAATCATCATTCTTGGGCAAGATCCATATCCAAATCCAGCACACGCCACAGGTTTAGCTTTTTCAGTGCCAGAGACCACGAACACTTTGCCAGCTTCGCTAAAAAATATATTTCTTGAATTGAAATCAGATTTAGGGGTAGACAGAAAAAGTGGTGATTTATCAGATTGGGCTGCGCAAGGTGTATTTTTGCTAAACACTTGCCTAACCGTTCTACCTAGCGACCCTTTGGCACACACAAAGATAGGCTGGCAACAATTTACTGAATCGATAATTGCTAACCTAAGCAAACGTGAAGTAATTGGTATTTTATGGGGTAACCACGCGCAGAGAATGAATCATTATTTTGCTAAAGAAGATCTACTTACCTCTGTACATCCAAGCCCTTTATCGGCTTACCGAGGATTTTTCGGTTCAAAACCATTTAGTAAAAGCAACAAGCGATTAGTTGAAAAAGGATTAACACCCATTAAATGGTAAAGGGGGCGCCCTTTCGGCTCGCCCCCTTTTTTGAAATTAACTTATGCAGTCCAGATATTAATTGGAGATTGCAAGAAGTAAACCATGAACAATCCGGCAACGATCCACATCAAAGGACTGACCTCTTTTGTGCGACCTTGGAACAGTCGGATTACTACATAAGAAACAAATCCTGCTCCGATACCTACAGAAATATTGTAAGTAAATGGCATCAGAATAATTGTTAAGAATGCAGGTATTGCAATACCCAGATCATCCCAATCGATTCCTTTGATTTGAGTCATCATCAAGAATCCAACAATGATCAGAGCTGGAGTTGCAGCCTCATAAGGAATAACTGCAACAAGTGGAGCTAGGAAGGTTGTAAGCAGGAATAGCACACCAGTTACAACTGATGCTAAACCTGTTCGAGCGCCTTCGCCAACACCTGATGCTGATTCAATATATGAGGTATTTGAAGAAACAGAACCGGCACCACCTGCAGCAGCTGCGATTGAGTCAACAAGTAAAATGCGGTTAGCACCTTCAACATTGCCATCTCTATCGACTAGCCCAGCCTGCTTGCCAATTGCAGTCATTGTTCCCATGGTGTCAAAGAAGTCTGCTAGTAATAAAGTGAAAACTAGAAGAACAGCAGCTACTAATGAGATTCGATCAAATCCACCTAACAGATTGAAGTCACCCAGGATTCCAAAATCTGGTGTTGCAGCAACTGTTTCTGGCACCGCTGGCACATTCAAGTTCCATCCCTTTGGATTAACAGCGCCAGTAGCGCCATTGAACAAAGGTCCAATCTTGAAAGCTGATTCAACTGCAATAGCAACGGCAGTTGCAGCAACAATTCCGATCAAGATTGCAGCTTTTACTTTTTTAACTGTTAGAGCAATCGTCAGGAATAGACCAAAGGCGAAGACAATTACTGGCCATCCAACAAGATTTCCGTTATCACCAAGTGTTACCGGCACAGGTCCAGTTCCAGTTCGGCGGACAAATCCTGCATCTACAAGTCCGATAAGTGCAATAAACAGACCGATACCAACTGATATCGCAATCTTTAGTTGTGTAGGTACGGCCCTAAACACCGCAGTGCGGAATCCGGTAAGTACCAAAATAAGAATTATTAAGCCTTCAAGGACTACAAGTCCCATGGCATCAGCCCAGGTCATTTTAGAGGCGATACCAACGGCAACGAAGGTATTTAAACCTAACCCAGTTGCAATGGCTAATGGAAAGTTAGCGACTAAGCCCATCAGGATGGTCATAACGCCGGCAATGAGTGCGGTAGCAGCTGCAACTAATGCAAGATTAGGAGCATCGCCGCCGCCAATGTATTTTCCATCAGCATCTTTTGTTAAACCGATGATGAGTGGATTGAGCGCAACAATGTAGGCCATTGTGAAGAATGTGACGATACCGCCACGAACCTCTTGAGCTACGGTTGAGCCACGCTGACTGATTTTAAAGAAACTATCAAGCATGGAATAGACCCTTCTGTTTTTTTAACATGGTGTTTTCGACATGTTGTCAGATGCGGTCCGACAAACCGAGGGGAGTGGTTTAACTCTATTTGTTACTTTGAGGTAAGCCGGTCTAAGACACCCAACGAGATTGCAACAGATTGACCAATTAGCAGCGCGAAAAGGGCAGTTCCCACGCCTAACGAACCACCAAGCACGGCGCCAGTGGTCAAAGCAACCACCTCGATTCCTAGGCGAACTCGACCCACCCGCACTCCCGTTCGGTAATGCAAACCTGTCATCAATCCATCCCGAGGGCCAGTTCCCAATCCGCATGTGATGTAGAGAGCTGAACCAATTCCAACTAGCAGGATTCCAAACAGTATGCAGAAAATTTTAATAACTAAGTTATCAACCTCGGGAATTATCAACAATCCAAGT
>WLEM01000076.1 GCA_009704285.1 Actinomycetota bacterium | reverse complement strand
GTAGTAATCTCGCCACCCATGCCTAATTCAGCCGAAGCCTCAAAAACCACCGAGAGTTTTGTGCATCTTCATGTGCACACCGAATACTCGATGCTAGATGGTGCTGCAAAAATTTCTGAGTTAGTCGCTGAGGTTGCACGGCAAGAAATGCCAGCCATTGCGATCACAGATCACGGAAATGTCTTTGGCGCTTTTGAATTTCATAAATTAGCTAAGGCGGCTGGGGTAAAACCAATTATCGGAATTGAAGCCTACGTCGCACCTGAGTCCAGATTTGATAAAAGAAGAGTCAAATGGGCTGAAGGTGGAGAGGATGATGTTTCTGGTGGCGGTGCATATACTCACATGACTCTTCTGGCTGAGAATAATCAGGGCTTATCAAATCTATTCAAACTTTCATCATTGGCATCGCTAGAAGGTTTTTACTACAAGCCGCGAATGGATCAAGAGTTACTAGCAAAGTATTCGAAGGGAATTATCGCAACCACTGGTTGCCCAGGGGGTGAAATACAAACTCGTTTGCGAATGGGTGCCTATAAAGAAGCGGTAAATGCTGCATCGAAAATGCGGGATATTTTTGGTGCTGATAACTATTTTCTAGAGATCATGGATCACTCAATTGATATTGAAAAACGGGTGCTGAGTGATCTGATAAAACTTGGCAAGGAACTTAACTTACCGATGCTGGCTACTAATGACTTGCATTACACCCACCATAAAGATGCAGCCGCACATGAAGTAATGCTGTGCATACAATCGGGCTCGACCCTGGCTGATCCAAAACGATTTAAATTTGATAACTCTGAGTTTTACTTAAAAACTGCCGAACAAATGCGACAACTATTTAAGGATTTTCCACAAGCCTGTGACAACACACTTCTAATTGCTCAACGTTGCCAGACCACAATGCGCGAAGGAGAAAATCTATTGCCTCAATTCCCGGTTCCAGCTGGGGAGAGTGAGGATAGTTGGTTGATTAAAGAAGCAAATAAAGGTTTAGCTAAAAAGTTAAATGGTCAGGTAAGTGCTCAGTACCAGGAGCGACTTAACTTTGAGTTAGAGGTAATGATAAAAATGGGATTTCCTGGCTACTTCTTGGTGGTGGCTGATCTATGTAATCATGCACGCAAGGTTGGCATCCGAGTTGGTCCAGGCAGAGGATCAGCAGCAGGTTCCTTAGTCTCTTATGCCCTGGGTATTACCGGATTAGATCCAATTGAGTTCGGCTTACTGTTTGAGAGATTCTTAAATCCAGAACGTATCTCAATGCCAGACATTGACTTGGACTTCGATGAAAGACGGCGCTCAGAAATGATCGCATATGCAACTGATAAGTATGGTGATGACCGAGTAGCACAAATCATTACCTACGGGACTATTAAATCAAAGCAAGCAATTAAAGACTCAACCAGAGTATTGGGCTTTCCATATGCGTTGGGTGAGCGCTTAACCAAATCACTACCGCCTTCAGTAATGGGCAAGGACATATCTTTAGGTGGAATTTTTAACATGGATGATGAGAGATATGGCGAAGCATCTGAATTTCGTAATCTCTACGAAGCAGATCCAGATTCCAAGCGAATTGTAGATACAGCATTAGGAATTGAAGGGTTAAAAAGGCAGTGGGGAGTTCATGCTGCTGGAGTGATTCTTAGCAAGGAACCATTACTGGATGTAATACCAATTCATCGACGTGAGGCTGATGGTGCAATTATCACTCAGTTTGATATGGGAGCTTGCGAGGCCACCGGTTTGCTTAAGATGGATTTTCTAGGACTTCGAAATTTATCCGTTCTAGATGATTGCTTAATTAACATTGAGAAAAATCTCGGCAAAACTGTTGTACTGGAAACGTTGCCATTGAAGGATCAAAAAACCTTTGATCTACTGTCAAAAGGAGACACCCTTGGTGTATTCCAATTAGATAGCGCACCAATTCGATCACTCTTAAGATCCATGGCTCCAGATAGTTTTGAAGATATTGCTGCGGTTATTGCGTTATATCGACCAGGACCGATGGGTGAGGATTCACACAATAAGTATGCAGATTACAAAAATGGCCGCAAGGTACCGGTAGCCATTCATCCTGAGTTGGATAAGCCGTTAAATGAGATTCTAAAAGATACCTATGGATTAATTGTTTACCAGGAACAGGTGCTAGCAATCGCACGTAAGGTAGCTGGCTTCACACTTGGTAGAGCTGATTTACTGCGAAAAGCTATGGGTAAAAAGGATAAAAAAATTCTTGATAAAGAAAGAGTTCACTTTGAAGATGGCATGAAAGCTAATGGTTTCTCAGAGGATGCGATTGAAAAACTCTGGCAAACCCTGATCCCATTTTCTGACTATGCATTTAATAGAGCCCACAGTGCTGGGTATGGCCTGCTTTCATTTTGGACTGCATATTTAAAAGCCAATTATCCAACTGAATATATGGCGGCATTGCTTACTAGTGTCCGAGATGACAAGGATAAGAGCGCTCTGTATCTAAATGAATGTCGTCGAATGGGAATTAAGGTTTTACCTCCAGATGTGAATGAATCTGATTCTGGCTATACCCCGCGGGGCAGCGATATTCGTTTTGGTCTGACTGCAATTAGAAATGTGGGAGAAAATGTTGTTGCCTCAATTATTGAAAATCGAAAGAGCAAGGGTAAGTATTTAAGCTTTGGCGATTTCTTAGTAAAGGTTGATTCTCATGTGTGCAATAAAAAGACCATCGAATCCCTGATTAAAGCAGGCGCTTTTGATTCGCTAAGCCACACCCGGCGCGGGTTAATGATGGTCTTCTTAGAGGCTTTGGATGCAGTTACTGAAAGCAAACGTGCAGAGGCAATTGGTCAGTTTGATTTATTTGGCTCAGAGAATTCAGGGTCAAGTGTTAGCGGAGTAGATCTTGATATTCCTAATAGCGAGTGGGAAAAAATGATGCTACTTACTTATGAAAGAGAGATGTTAGGTTTGTATGTATCTGACCATCCTCTACTAGGCGTAGAACACATTCTTAGATCTGTTGCAGATTTTTCTATTAGCCAATTATCTGAAGCACCGCATGATCAAATAGTTAACATTGGCGGATTGATAACACAGATTCAGCGAAAAGTTTCTAAACAAGGAACGCCTTGGGCAATTGTGACGGTGGAGGATTTAGAGGGAGCTGTTGATGTTCTCTTCTTTTCCAATTCGTACGCAACCCATGGCGTAAATCTGGTGGAAGATCGTATTGTTGCCATTCGAGGTCGAGTCGATAAACGAGAAGAGCCACCTAGAATTTCAGCTCTAGATTTAACATTGCCAGATTTAAAGCAGGTACCAACTGGACCTTTGATTATTTCTATGGAAGCTTCACGATGCACGCCACCAGTAATCGATCGAATGAGTGAGATTTTGAAGTCACATCCTGGTGCCAGAGAGGTGCATTTGAGATTAATCGATGGCGAGAAAAGAACTATTCTAAAATTAGATGAAGCCTTAAAAGTAACATCTTCGCCAGGGTTAAGCGCAGATCTAAAAACAGTTCTTGGACCAGATTGCTTAGTGGTGTGAAAGTAAAATGAAGTCTCTTGAGTTTTTACCGGCAGTAGATATTAAATCTGGTCAAATAACTCAAGCAATTGATATTGCTGAAAATTACTACAAAGGTTCGCCGCAGCAAGTCATTGAGTCATTTACTTCAGCTGGATGTAAATGGATTCATCTAGTTGATTTAGATGCAGCTTATTCTACTGGAAGTAATTTTGATCTGATCTCTAATTTGATTAACTCAGCAGGGGTAGATACCCAATTATCAGGGGGAATAGCTAATCAAGAGATTCTTAATTTATCTTTGACCACGAGCGCAAAATGGATCAACCTATCCACATCAGCATTATTGAATATGGATTGGGTTGAATCAATTCTAGAAACACACTCAAATCGGTTTTGTATCTCACTAGATGTTGCTGATGAGGTGTTAACTGCAAGAGGAAGTGGG
>WLEM01000075.1 GCA_009704285.1 Actinomycetota bacterium | reverse complement strand
GCTAACTCATTTGGTTTAGCTGCTTTGGGTTGGAGTATGGGTTCATTTTTCTCAACCTGGAACTCATTTTTTGATTTGCAAATACCAGATGGTATTTCAGATTTTTGCTATGTAATTTTCTATCCCTTAGTTTTTGTGGGTGTGACCAGAAGTTTTACATATAGGAGATCCATTTCAGCTCTTGAACTTTTAGACACGGTAATTATTGCCCTTGGATTTACAAGTGTGTTGACCGCATTTTTTCTTAAACCTGCCATGGTGGGTTTTGATGGCTCTACCTGGCAGGTTTTTACATCGATTCTCTATCCCGTAGGTGACATCGTTTTACTCGCCATGGTTGTGGTCTATCTCTTACTTACTCCTATTTGTATTAGATCTGCACTATTAGCTGGTGGATTGCTAAGTTTTGTAGCTGCTGACTTTTTCTTTATTTGGAGCTCACTTAAAGGGTCCTATCAATTTGGCTCAATTTCAGATGATGGATGGATACTGGGCTTACTGCTACTTGCTCTGGCTCTTTCATACCCATCACCAGAATCTAAATTTTCAGAGAAAATTTCCTCATACAGTGCAACTATTGCCTTAATTGCCAGCAGTTGTTTGCTTGGCGTTGCAGCACTTCGCCCTGGATATTTTCCAAGTTTTATCTTAGTTCCAGGTTTTATAACTATCGCATTAGCTTTTATCCGAATGAGTTTTGCACTTCAGGAGGCAAATACTGCTGGTACTGAGAGAGCTTTAGCTAGAACTGATGAGTTAACCGGGCTATCTAATCGTCGCAATTTCTTACTTCATCTGGGCCAATTAAGCTCTGGTTTTATATTTCTTTTAGATCTAGATGGCTTTAAAAAGATTAATGACACTATGGGCCATGCTGCTGGGGATGAGCTATTAAGGCAGGTAGCAAATAGATTCACTCGAGTAATACCGGCAACTGCTCAGCTTGCCCGCCTTGGCGGGGATGAGTTTGGCGTGCTTGCTCAAATTGATCCAAGAGAGGCAAGTGAGTTAGCGCAAGCGATTGGAGCAACCCTGAGCTATCCAATCTCACTGCTGACTGGCCAGGTGAAGGTGAAAGTAAGTATTGGATACGCCGTAATTGAAGATGGGGCAGATCCAATCACTTCACTGCGACGGGCAGATCTGGCGATGTATGAGGCTAAGCGAAGTGGCAAGGGATCACTTTTGTGGGATAGCAAAGTTGAAAATATAGGTTAATCTTCACTGGCTAAAGAGGTTAGCAAGAATCTAGGAGGTCCTAATTGGCAGCACGCTTTTCAAATCGAGTTCTGGTTTTAGGTGCAGGTTCAGTTTCACAATGTGTACTACCACTTCTAATTGAGCATCTAGTAGATGCAAAACAGATCACGATTGCAGATATGCGTGACAATCGAAGCCGAGTTTCAGAGGCAATAAAGGCGGGCGCTACCTATGTGCAGGATCAACTTACCCGCGAAAATATGGATCAATTCTTATCAAAATACTTATCCGCTGGAGATTTTCTTTTAGATTTAGCCTGGAATATTGATGCTAATGCAATCATCGGTTGGGCACATGATCATGGTGTGATTTACTTAAACACATCAGTTGATGAATGGGAGCCTTACGCAGCAGGTGCTACTCGTAATCCAACAGAGCGCACACTTTACTGGCGCCATATGAAACTTCGTAAGCTAACTGATACTTGGGGTGGAAAAGGACCTACTGCAATTGTTGAACATGGTGCAAACCCTGGTTTAGTTTCACACCTAACTAAAAAAGCATTATTTGATATAGCAACTAGTGCAATAAAAGATGGCAAAATCTCCGGTATTGAACAAGCTTTGTCCGATGAGAACTTTCCAGTTCTTGCGCAAAAACTTGGCGTGAAGGTAATACATATTGCAGAGCGAGATACTCAAATATCAGATAAACCAAAGCAGGTTAATGAGTTTGTTAATACCTGGTCGGTTGAGGGTTTTTATGAAGAGGGAATTGCACCTGCTGAGATGGGTTGGGGAACTCATGAAAAGAGCCTTCCGGTAAATGCTTATCAACATGCAGATGGCCCAAAAAATCAGATTTGTATTGCCCAACCAGGAGCAACAACCTGGGTTCGATCATGGGTACCAAATATGGAGACAACAGGAATGGTTATTCGCCATGGTGAAGCTTTCACAATCAGTGATCACCTAACGGTTTGGGAGAATGGCAAAGCGGTTTATCGCCCAACTGTTCATTATGCCTACTGCCCAACTGATGCAGCGGTTGCCTCTATGCATGAGTTGCAGATGCGCCAATGGGATCTGACTGAAAATCAAAGAATCATGAATGAAGAGATTATCGATGGTGATGATCGATTAGGTGTATTACTTATGGGCCATCCTTATAAATCATGGTGGACTGGTTCACTACTAAATATTCATGATTCAAGAAAACTTGTGCCAAAACAATCTGCCACAACCGTGCAGGTTGCTAGTGCAGTTTATGCAGCTGTTGCTTGGGCAATGGCTAATCCAAACTCTGGCTACTTAGTGCCAGATGATTTACCTTGGCGAGAAGTTCTTGGATTTGCCGAAAAGTATTGGGGCGGTTATTACTCTGCTGCTGCTGATTGGGATCCACTTATGCATCGAAATGATCTGTTTAAAGGTTGGAATAATCGCAAGTATGACGAGAGTGATCCTTGGCAGTTCTCTAACTTTTTAGTTTAGCTCCAAAATTGCCATAGCGGCGTTGTGTCCTGGGATACCACTCACACCGCCGCCACGAATCGCTCCAGCACCACATAGGAAAACTCTTGGGTGATTTGTTTCAACTCCCCACTTAACAGTTGAGTCATCCTCCTTAAATGGCATTGAAAGATCTTTGTGAAAGATGTTTCCACGAGGCAAATTGATCTCATTTTCTAAATCAATTGGTGACTTAACCTCAATGCATAATTGACCATTTGCATCTGTTGCTAAGTGATTCTCAATCGGATCTACTAAGTACTGGTTTAAGGCAGCTAGCGCTCTTTGCTTTGCAAGCTCTTTTACTTTCTCAGGCTCTGAATCAAATAACTTCGCAGGTGTATGGAGAGCAAAAATCGTTAATGTATGAAAGCCCTGTTGATTTAATTCATCAGAAAGAATTGTGTTGTCAGATAATGAGTGGCAATACATCTCCAGTGGCAGCTCATCTGGCAAGGATCCTGCCTTCGCTTGCTGATATGCCCGCTCTAGCTGAGTGAAGCTTTCATTGATGTGAAGAGTTCCAACAAAGGCATCGCTGGCAGATACTCCAGACTTAAATTTAGGCAGGCTCTTAAGCAACATATTTATCTTTACTTGTGAGCCCTCTAGTGATTGTGGAACTGCCTCTCCTTGCAACTTAGCAAGAACTTGTGGAGCCACATTTGAAAGTAGGTACTTAGCCTCATAATTTTGCCCATCTTCCAATTCAATACTTACTTGATTAGGTTGAGCATTAATTGATTTAACTTTTGAGTTAACTTTAATCTCAACTCCAAGTGAGATTGCTTTGTTTTCCAGCTCTCTTACAAGCGCTCCCATACCTCCAGAAGGCACCTTCCACTCACCTGTGCCGTTTCCAATTAAGTGGTAGAGAAAACAAATATTTGTCTGCATCTCATAAGCTGAGGTAAATGTGCCGATTAATCCATCGGTTAGCACTACGCCCTTTACCAAATCATTATCAAAGTACTCATCTAGAGTTTTTCCTAGAGATTGCTCAATCAAAATCCTCCAGATTTGATCATCATTTAACTGCTTCTTTAGTTCACCCCTTGTTGGCAGCGGCTTAATTAAGGTGGGTGCGATCACCTTTGCTACTTTACTGACCTGATCATAAAACTTAAGCCAAGCATCACTTTCATCATTTGATTTAGTTAACTTAAAAAATGATCCTCTGTTGCTTTCATCCCATACTCGATTTACTAATAAACCAGCGTCTTCATCTTTATTTTGATAAGGAGTATATGAGGAAACTTTTCTAGAGATTGTTTTAAAGTTTAAGCCAAGATCTGTGAT
>WLEM01000074.1 GCA_009704285.1 Actinomycetota bacterium | reverse complement strand
AAGAATTAAAGGCTCGTCGTGCTGATGCGCAATCAGGACAGGTAGATATTGATGAGGCAGAGGCAGCAGAAAGTCTTGAACTGCCAGGCGCAGATTTATCTGGTGAAGAGTTGACTGTAAAGGTAGTTCCTAAACAAGAAGATGAGTTCACCTGTAGCCGTTGTTTCTTGGTTAAACATATTGGTCAGCGCGCTCGTGGTGAAGGTCTGAAGGCAGTTTGCCAGGATTGTGATTAATTTAATTTACTAGCTAGCAACTTCGCTTTTCTACTTGAAATGAGCCAATAGGGTGTTGGATCTTTTTTATCATTAATCTCAACCTTAACTCCTGTTGAAACCCAAAATCTTGTGCCATTAAAAGCTGCCGGATCTGCATTACGGCCACGAAGTTTTAAGAAATCTGACTTGTTTAATGGCGTTGCTTTCTTAAGATACTTACCTTCAATCTTGGCATTTCCAACATAGAGCCAGTCATTAATTACCACCGTCTCCAATGCAAATTTATTGTTGCTATAGAGCAATGCACCGGTAATAAGTGCGGTAATCATGATCGCTGCTAGGTGGCCAAAGGGTGCCCAAAAAGTTAAATAGATCGAACCCACCATCATCGCTAGAAACAGCCACAACCAAAGCGGCCAAACTATTCGCTCAGCAAACTCAGATTTGGAATTAGATCTTGCCATGGCATAAAGGATACGCTTGACCCATGGCACGTATTGCATCCACCACTCCACCAGAGGATGCGGTAATGCCAGCAAGACATCCCAAAGCACCAGCCATTGGCTCACAAATTCCATCTCACTTTGGATACTGTTTTGGATGTGGTGAGTTACATAAAACTGGATTGCATTTGGTTGCAATAGCTGGAACTGGATTAGATTTAACTGGGAACTTTACAGTCACCGAAAATCATCAAGGAGCACCTGGGTTAGCCCATGGTGGATTGTTATCACTTGCCTTTGATGAAGCACTTGGAAAGTTAATGTGGCTAATTAGAACTCCGGCGGTAACTGGCCGATTAGAGACAGATTTCTTACTACCAGTACCAGTGGGTCGCACTCTTTATATTGATGCAAAAATCACCGGACAGGCTGGGCGAAAGATCTACACCCAAGCAGAGGGAAGATTGGATTCACCAACGGGTGAAATCGCAGTTAAAGCTGCAGCCTTATTTATCGCCGTACCAATGGAGCATTTCATAAAGAATTTAACTGAACAATATAAGGATCACTTAGTTGAGCACCCGGAATTGATGGCATTTGTCGATCCAGATTTTGATATAAATCCATAATGGATGTCTTAATAAAAAGGCTTGATGAAAGCGTGCCGCTGCCATCATATGCAAAGGCTGGTGATGCTGGCGCTGATTTAGCGACCCGAATTGATTTCACAATTCAGCCAGGTGAACGAATGCTAGTTCCAACTGGGATCAGCATTGCACTTCCAAATGGTTATGTGGCGTTAGTGCATCCAAGATCTGGATTAGCAATTAAGCATGGAATCTCAATGGTAAATACCCCAGGAACTGTTGATGCTGGGTATCGTGGTGAGTTACAGGTTATTTTAATCAATCATGATTTAACACAACCAGTTTCCTTTAAAAAAGGAGATCGAATTGCTCAGCTAGTAATTCAGAAAGTTGAGCGTGCGCAATTTGTTGAGGTAGAAAACTTGCCAGGATCTGAAAGATCAGCTGATGGATTTGGATCAACAGGAAAATGAGTTACCAGGGCGAGAGTGCTGATAAGGATAAGGTTGTTAATGCCTTAGGAGGCAAAAAAGGGTTAATCGATTCAGGGCTTCCCTCACTTGTTTTCTTATTAGTTTTCAATCTATCTGATAAAAATATCAATACTGCGATTTATGCAGCGCTTACACTCTCAATTGTTTTAACTTTTCTTCGATTAATTAAGCGAGAAACATTGCAACACGCCTTCTCTGGCTTAGTTGGTGTAGGAATTTGCGCTCTCATCTCACGTCGCAGTGGAAATGCGGCAGATTTTTACTTACCTGGTCTATGGATAAATGCAGGATATGCATTTTTGTACACCATAACAAATTTAGTTAAATGGCCAATTTTGGGAGTTGTACTTGGACCAATTTTGGGTGAAAACATGATGTGGCGAAAAGATCCGGCGCGATTACAGGCATACATAAGAGCAGGTTGGTTGTGGGTAGCAATGTTTACTGCTCGACTTGTAATTCAATATCCACTTTATGCCAGTGGAAATGTCAACGCGCTTGGCACAGCAAGACTAATTATGGGTTATCCGCTATTTATCTTGACCGCTTGGGGTACTTGGCAGGTCTTGAGAAAAACACCAACCACAAAGATTAATTAAATAAAACAAGCCTTTAATTGCTCTTCAGCCTTGGCTGAAGCGACAAAGATTAATTCATCGCCTGCTGCAAATACATCATGATCTTTTGGTGTAATTACATGACCATCTCGGACAATTGCTGCGATGCTGGCATCTTCTGGAAGTTCAACCTCGCCAACAGTTTTACCGCAACAGGTGGCAGTATCAGGAAGTGTTATCTCAACTAAATTTGCTTCACCCTTTCGAATTGAAAATAGACGAACCACATCACCAACACTTACCGCTTCCTCAACTAGTGCAGAGATAATTCTTGGGGTAGAAACTGCAACATCAACACCCCAAGATGAATCAAACATCCATTCATTTTTTGGATGATTAACACGAGCCACAACTCTTGGAACGCCATACTCAGTTTTTCCCAGCAATGAGGCAACCAAATTGACCTTGTCATCACCGGTTGCCGCAACTAATACTTGGCAGCCATCTAATTTTGCTTGATCCAATGCAGCGATCTCACATGCATCGGCAAGTAACCACTCAGCAGTTGGCACAGAATCCATTTTCAGAGCCTTTGGATCTTTATCAATTAAAAGAACTTGGTGACCATTTCCTAGTAGTTCGCGAGCAATCGCTCTACCGACATTTCCAGCCCCTGCAATAGCAATTCTCATTACGCACCTGCCGGAGATTTAGCTAATGTTTTTTCAACGAGTGAAACTTGTTTTTCACTTATCAATAGATGCACTAAATCACCCTCTTGCAAAACTGTGTGTTCATTAGGCAGAACTGCCTCGCCCAATCTGGTAATAAATGCCACTCTGGCCTCAGTGTTCTTTTCAATTAACAAAACTGATTCGCCATACCAATCTTTATGCAAGCTAACCTCGACTAATTGCACAGTTCCAGTTGCATCACGCCACTCAGATTTTGCACCATCTGGAGTAAGTCGTCGCATGATTTGGTCTGTTGTCCAAAGCACAGTAGCAACTGTTGGAATTCCTAAACGCTGGTAAATCTCAGCACGACCTGGATCGTAAATTCGAGCAACAACGTTTTTCACTCCGAAATTTTCTCTAGCCACTCTGGCAGCTAAAATATTTGAGTTATCACCATTTGAAACAGCGGCAAATGCATCAGCCTTTTCGATACCAGCCTCTAAAAGTGTGTCTCGATCAAAACCTACGCCAGCAACAGTTCGACCATTGAAGTTTGCCCCTAGGCGACGAAATGCTTCCCGATTTTGGTCTATCACCGCCACAGTGTGGCCAGATTTTTCAAGATCAACCGCAAGGGTAGATCCGACTCGACCGCAACCCATTATTACTACGTGCACAAAGCACAACTTACACCCATAGGCTCCGCTCTATGGAATCAAACGCTCAGGAGCGGTTAAAAGTAGGTCAGGTTGTCCAGGTTGAGATTGGTCCTGTAGCACATGGTGGACATTTTGTTGCAAGATATAACGGACAAGTTATTTTTGTTAGACATGCGATAACTGGTGAAATTGCAAATGTAAAAATTACTGCAGTCAGTTCTAAAATTGCTCACGCTGATGTTATTGAAGTAGTACAAGCAAGTCCAGAACGTGTAAATCCACCATGTGAGTATGCCGGAAGTTGTGGCGGATGCGATTTTCAGCATATTAATTTAGCCACACAGAGAAATTTTAAATCAGAGATTGTTAAGGAACAATTTTTAAGAATTGGAAAAATTGATCTGGCCGCCCTTGGATTTGATTT
>WLEM01000073.1 GCA_009704285.1 Actinomycetota bacterium | reverse complement strand
GGCGTTAGCTTCAGTTCTTTATGAAATTATTCGATTAGGTGCTCCTGGTTTTTCTCTCTCCATCTTTACTAAAGATATGTCAGAGACAGCATCTGATATGCCACTTACTGAGGGTGGTTTACTACATGCAGTAATTGGCACCGCCTATATCGTCACCTTTGCTACCTTAATTGCCACACCAATTGGAATCTTAACCGCACTTTATATTGTGGAGGTTAAGGGCAGATTTGCTGGGACTGTGAGATTTTTTGTGCAGGCGATGAGTGGTGTGCCATCTATTGTGGCTGGTTTATTTATCTTTGCATTTTGGATGATTCAATTAGGAAATGCCTACTCAGGTATTGCTGGTGGCTTTGCCTTAACGGTGTTGATGATTCCAACTGTGGCAAGAACAGCTGAGGAGGTTTTGAAGTTAATCCCACAAGATCTTCGAGAGGCTGGGTTAGCCTTAGGTGCTACCCAGTGGCGAACAGTTGCTATGGTGGTAATTCCAGCAGCTCGTAGCGGATTGATTACCGCGGTGATCTTAGGAATTGCTCGGGTGGTGGGTGAGACTGCGCCTTTGTTGTTAACTATTGGTGGAGCAGATGCGATTAATTTAAATCCAACCGCTGGCAATATGTCAGCTTTCCCATACTATGTCTGGAAGAACCTACTTATTGGAAGTGAGAATGCGATTAGTAGAGCCTGGCTTGGCGTATTTGTATTGATGATTTTAGTTTTAATCTTTTTTGCCTTAGCTAGATACTTTGGCGCAGCAAAGGGGAGTAGAAAATGAGTAGTGAAAATGAATCAGGTAAAGGAGAAGAGAAGATGAGCCAGGTAACTCCAAATAAAAGTGCTGGTGCTACCCGCACGCCAGCAACAAGTGGTACCCGATCCTTAGCTGATGTGGCTTCGGCGCGAAGTGCCAATGTGGGTAAGGGCTTTGCCGGGGGTAGCGGCCTTGAGGCAAGAGGAATTCATGCCTGGTTTGGTAAGAAACATGTTTTGCAAGATATCTCCATGGAGTTTGCAACTGGAACTGTTACAGCATTAATTGGTCCATCTGGTTGTGGAAAATCAACCTTTATCCGCACCTTAAACCGGATGCATGAGTTTATTCCAACTGCGGCCCTTGCTGGTCAAGTATTACTAGATGGCAAAGATGTTTATGAGCCAGGAGTTGATGTAACAAAGATTCGTCTTAAGGTAGGAATGGTATTTCAAAAGCCAAATCCATTCCCATCGATGACTATAAAAGAGAATGTGCTATCAGGATTAAAACTATCTCAGATTAAAATTGAAAACTCCGATGAGTTATTGGAGAGTTGCTTAAAGCGAGCTGGATTATGGGATGAGGTTAAAGATCGCCTTAATGAGTATGGTGGTTCTCTTTCTGGTGGTCAGCAACAACGTCTTTGTATTGCAAGATCCTTAGCGGTTAATCCTCAGGTTTTGTTAATGGATGAGCCATGCTCTGCCTTAGATCCAGGATCTACTCTTCGAATTGAGGAGACTATTCGTGAGTTAGCAAACACGATGGCTATTGTGATTGTTACTCACAATATGCAACAAGCTGCTCGAGTCTCTGATTACACCGGATTTTTCCTCTCCGATGGTGGTCCTGGTCGATTAGTTGAGAGCTCAACAACAGTTGAGATCTTTACCAATCCAAGGCAGAAGCGCACTGAGGATTATGTCTCAGGCAGATTTGGTTAATTCCAAGTCACCAACTGTTAACTTAACTTACATACCTAGTTCACCAAAAACTCCTCAGTAATTACCCTTCCTTGTCTAGGTTTGCCTCACAAACTTAAGTCAAGGAGGCGTTATGAAGTTTCGCAACAAGATGGCGGTAGCAGCAATTGCTGCCTCTGGGTTAATTTTCTCCTCAACCCCAGCCTTTGCTAACTCAATCAATGGCAGCGGTGCAACATTTGCTCAGCCACTAATTGATGTTTGTAAAGTAGAGTTCACAAAAGATACTGGCTACACAGTTAATTACACCGCTGGTGGATCTGGTAAAGGCAGAACTGATTTCACAAACAACCTAGTTGATTTCGCAGCCTCAGATGCTGTTTACACATCAGGTTTTCCTGCTCACTTAGAGTATGCACCAGTTTATGCAGCTCCAATTGCGATTTTCTACAACCTACCAACTGTTAAAGAGCCGATTAACCTCAGCGCTGAGACTGTTGCACAGATCTTCAGTGGTGAGATAACCAAGTGGAATGACCCACGAATTATTGAAGAGAACCAAAATGTCACAATCAAAACACCTGTTTACAAGACTAAAAAAGAGGTAGTAACAGTTGGTGGCAAGAAGGTTACTAAGACTGTTCCAGCATTAGATAAAAATGGAAAGCCAACAGTTCTTCGCACCCTTACTAAGACTGTAAATATCAATCTCCCAAACACTGCAATCACCGTTTACTACCGCACCGACTCCTCTGGAACTTCAGAGCAGTTTGGTAAGTTTCTACAAGGAGCAAATGCTGGTGAGAATGCTGGAGTTTGGCCAAAGACAGCGAGCGGAACATTTGCTAACTCAACACCAAGAAATATCGCAAACTCATTTAACTTCCAAGGTGCATCAGGTTCAGCATTAGTTGCAGCTGGTGTTAAGGGCAAGGTTGGCGGAATTGGTTATGGTGAGGTTTCTTGGGCAACTGATAACAAACTTCCAGTAGCAAGCATTAAAAATGCAGCTGGTGAGTTCGTAGCTCCAACCTCTGCTGGTACCTCAGCCTTCTTAGGTGGCGGAACAATCCAAGCAAATGGTGGATTGGTTGCAGATTACAAAAAGGTAATCACCGGTGCCTATCCAATTGGCACAGCATCATATGGATTGGTATACCCAGCCTCAGCTAAAAAAGATCCAGAGAAACAAAAGATCGTAGCTGCCTGGCACACCTATCTGTTAGAGCAATGTCCAAAGAAGTTCCCAGAAAAGGGATATGTACAAATAACTGGACCTTTGTATGACAAGGCAAAGGCACAGATTGCCAAGATCAAATAAGTAAGAAAAGTAAAACAAACCCCCGCACACTCCTAGGTGCGGGGGTTTTTACATCTCAAGCTTTATCCTTTACCTATGGAGTTTTTATATAACTTATTCTTAGTTCTTCACTTTATTGGTTTAGCTGGCCTACTTGGCGGTTTATTAACCCAGATCCCAAATAAGCCAAAGCGGTTAGAGAAGTTAGTTCTACATAGCGCTTGGTTGATGTTTTTAGCTGGGGTGGTAATGGTTGGCATAAATCAGATGATGCATTCAGATGATCCAACTGTTGCAGTCCTTGATCACATAACTGTTGCAATTAAATCAACTGTTATTTTATTGATATTAGCAATTGGTTACTTAAATATAAAAAAGAGTGTTTTATCAAATAAGGTGTGGGCGATTATGAGCGCACTTGCTTTATTTAATGTAGTAATCGCCGTATATCGATAGTAATTTTGTGATTACAGTAGGTGATGAGGTAAGATAAGTTTTGTAACTGTAACGAACCACAGATTGCTAGATAAAGATCTGCGTTATGGGTGTGGACTCCGGAGGACCCGGGCCACTTTTGATTACGCAAAGGGGTGGAATCCGGTTAACACCGGAGTCAGCCCATGCCAGCGATTAATCCAATAGTTTTAAACTCATTAGCAGATCTGCAGCCATCTTTATATTGGTTAGATGCCGACCCTCTTGAACCAAGCTCTCACTCTGCCTTAACAAGTGATATCAAAACCGATCTTTGTATTGTCGGTGCTGGTTACACAGGGCTTTGGACCGCCCTGCTTGCTAAGGAGCGAGATCCAAAACGTGAGGTAGTAATTATTGAGATGCGTGAGACTGGTAATGGGGCCTCAGGTAGAAATGGTGGTTTTTGTAACGCCTCCCTTACCCATGGTTTTGTTAATGGTTACACCCGCTTTCCAGATGAGATGGCCCTCATTGAAAAATTAGGAAGAGAAAATCTTGATGCGATGGAAGAGACAATTAAAAAGTACAAGATTGATTGTGATTTTGAAAGAAATGGTGAGCTGCGGGTAGCGGTTGCTCCATGGCAGATGGATGGCTTAAAGGAAGAGGCGATTGCTCG
>WLEM01000072.1 GCA_009704285.1 Actinomycetota bacterium | reverse complement strand
AGATCGCAGGCTTTACGAACATCATCGGTTGTTAGACGCATGATGATCTCTTCAACAGACAAGGTTTTATTCGCGATAATGTCTTCGCGGTACAAGGATGATTTGCCGATAGCCGCGGAGAAGATACTTGGGTTTGTAGTAACACCAACCACGCTATCGTGCTTAATCAAGTCAGTTAATGAGTTGTTTTGCAAGCGCTCTCGAGATAAATCGTCTAACCAGACTGCAACTCCCGCTTGGGAAATTTCAGCAAGAGGATTAGCCATGAAGCTTGTCTATGCTCTTTTTTGCAGCCTTCACAATATTTTCAACTGTGAACCCGAATTCCTTAAAGAGAACTGTTGCACTAGCAGATGCTCCAAAGTGTTCCAACGAAACTGTAACACCAGCATCACCGATAAATTCATACCAAGGTTGAGCAATTCCAGCCTCGATACTTACCCGTGCTTTGACATCTTTAGGTAGAACTTGATTTCGGTAAGTATCTGGTTGCTCCTTAAACCACTCTAAGCAAGGCGCACTAACAACACGAGCTTTAATACCATCCAGTGCTAATTTTTCTCGAGCAGCTAGAGCTAGGTAAACCTCTGAGCCGGTTGCAATCAAGATAACCTGACAACCATCTTTTTTATCATCCTCACCATAAGCAAGAACGTAGGCGCCATTCTTTACGCCAGAGACATCTTGATACTTGTTTCGGTCAATTACTGGAAGATTTTGCCTAGAAAGCGCTAGACCAGCTGGTTTGCCTCGTTTGATAATTTCAGCCCAACTAGCACTAACCTCATTTGCATCTGCAGGACGGACCATTGATAGTCCAGGAATTGCGCGTAATGCCGCTAGATGTTCTACTGGTTGATGAGTTGGACCGTCTTCGCCTAAGCCAATCGAATCATGTGTCCATACATAAGTTACCGGCAACTGCATAAGCGCAGATAATCTCACCGAGCCTCTCATGTAATCACTAAATACTAAAAATGTACCGCCAAACGGTTTAACAAATCCATGGAGGGCTGCGCCATTTAAAATAGCAGCCATAGCATGCTCTCTGATACCAAAATGAACCACCCGCCCAAATGGATTAGCACCCTTTATCTGGCTGTTAGCGGGTAAGAACGAACCACCATTTTCAATAGTGGTGTTATTGCTCTCGGCAAGATCTGCAGATCCTCCCCAAAACTCTGGCAAATGTTCAGCCAAATATTGAATAACTTTTCCAGATGCGGCTCTAGTTGCCACATCCTTCTCTGAGGAAAACACCGGAATACCTTTATCCCAATCGGTAGGTAACTGTTTTGTTGTTAATCTAGATAATAAAGCCGCTTGCTCAGGGTTGTTTGTTTTCCAGAGATCAAACTCTGAAAGCCAAACTGAATACTCTTTCTGACCTCTATCTTTCACCTTTCGGGTATGTTCAATTACTGGCTTAGGAGCAAAGAAAGTTTCCGCCGGATCGATTCCAAGTAATTTTTTGGTAGCGGCAATTTCTTCATCACCAAGTGCTGAACCATGAGATTTAGCAGTGCCCTTTGCATTTGGCGCTGGCCAGGCAATAACTGAATGAAGGCGAATAAGAACTGGTTTACTTGTCTCAGAAACTGCTTTAAGCATTGCCTGTTCTAATTTATCTCGATCAACATTGCCATCAGCTTTAGATGGAACCTCAATTACCATCCAACCGTAGGATAGATATCTAGCTGAAACATCTTCAGTAAAGGCAACATGAGTGTCACCTTCTATGGAGATGCGATTATCGTCATAAATTAATTTCAAATTACCTAGCATTTGTGTTCCAGCTAGCGAAGATGCTTCTGCACTGATGCCCTCTTGCAAGTCTCCATCAGATGCTAGTACCCAAATATTGTGATCAAAAAGCTTGGTTTTACTCTCTGGATCAAATAATCCTTTTACATATCTAGATGCCATAGCCATGCCCACCGCATTTGCAACACCTTGTCCTAATGGTCCGGTGGTGGTTTCAACGCCAACTGTGTGTCCATACTCTGGGTGTCCAGGTGTTTCTGACTCTAAGGTTCTAAAATTCTTCAAATCCTCTAACTCCAATCCGTAGCCGGATAGGAATAGTTGAATATACAAAGTTAAAGATGAATGACCGCAAGAGAGAATGAAACGATCCCTGTTTATCCATTGTGGATTACTTGGATCATGTTTAAGAATTCTTTGAAATAGGGTGTAGGCCACCGGGGCTAGGGACATTGCAGTGCCTGGATGACCGTTGCCAACCTTTTGAACAGCATCCATAGCTAACGCTCTAGATATTGCGACCGCTTGATCATCTGCATCTTGCCAAGTTGGTAAATTAATCAATTCAAGCCTCGCAATCTAAAGCCAGAGTCTGCCACTTTAATTAGTGACCAGGCACTTACCCACACCAAGGTGGCGCCTAAAAGATGAAGCGCTACCAAAACTACCGGCAAACCAGTGAAATATTGAACGTATCCGATCACACCTTGCAGGAGTGAAATAGCTAGAAATAAACCAACTCGTTTGTGCAAAAGGTTTAATCCGGAGTGGCGGGTAATTAGAAAAAGTAAGGCGGTAAGAACTAGGAGTGCGATCACCAGATCAGCATGGATCCAAGAGACTACTCTCGCGTCGAAGTTAAATCGCTCTGCCTGATCATCTCCAGCGTGTGGTCCGCTCCCAGTGACAACAGTGCCGGCGATTAAAACTAGCAATGTGTTCCAAACCAATATCGGAAGTAGCAATTTAGTGATACCCGTGGCTGGTTGGCTGTTCACTCCGACCATTTCATACCGAAGTGAGATCGCCCCGCCAATTAGGAAAATTGAAAGCATAAAATGGCTAGCAACTGTTATTGGATGTAGATCTGTCAAAACGGTGATCCCACCCAAGATTCCCTGACCAAAAATTCCTAGAATTTGTAACATCGCTAAGGAACGAATACGCATTTTGTTTAGAGAGGTAGCTGACAACCTAACTGCAATGATCACGGCAGCTAATGCAACTATAAGTAAGACAAAGGTTAGTAATCTATTTCCAAATTCGATCCAGGCATGTAAGGCACCCTCTGCCTGTCCTGGCACAGGTACGTAGGAGCCTGGCGTGCATTCAGGCCAGGTGGGACATCCAAGTCCGGAGCCAGTAACTCGAACCGCACCTCCAGTTACAATCAATGAGGATTGGAAAAAGACTAGAAGACCGAAAATCCGTCCTTGTAGGGATTTTCTGGTCACCAACATGATTTAAGCCTATTGCTTCAGCCTTAAGGCAGGCGCTATTTTGCCTTCAGGTAAGGCGCATTTCACACCGAAATAAGGGCGGGGGATTGGCGCTTAATGATGAATTACGCAACACTTATGTTGTGAAAAAAGCAGAGCCAGATAAAACCCGAGATCAGGTCGCCCGAACCATTTTGGAGGGTGGACCTGCTACCGCTGCTGCTTTGTCTGAAAAATTGAAGATCACCTCCGCCGGAATTCGTCGTCATTTGGATTCATTAGTTAGTGCCGGTGTCCTTACCGCAAGAGATCCATTTCAATCACCAGAACGTGGCCGGGGTAGACCTTCTAAAGTTTTTGTGATGACCGATATGGGCCGTGAAAAATTTGAACATTCATATGATGATTTAGCTGTTGCGGCTTTGAAATTTATGGCAAGTAAAAATGGAGAACATCTTGTTAATGAGTTTGCAACCTCACGGGCTGATGATTTAGTTCGAAAAGGGGATGCAATTAAGAACTCGAACAAATCGCTTTTTGAAAAGAGCAAATCACTAGCAAAACTTCTAACTAAGGAAGGATACTCAGCGACAACTGACAAATTAGGAAATGGTGAAGAGATCTGTCAACACCATTGCCCTATTGCTCATGTAGCATCTGAGTTTCCACAATTGTGCGAGGCTGAAACAAAGGCATTTTCTGAAATCTTAGGAACCCACGTCCAACGTTTAGCCACTATTGCACATGGTGATGGAGTTTGCACTACCTTCATTCCAAACAGTCTTACCCCACACTCAAAATCAAAAATAAAAGAAGGAGCACGATAATGACCCAAATCGCACATCCAGAGCTAGATGGTATTGGCAAGTATGAGTACGGCTGGGCAGATAAAACTGATGCGGGGTCAAATAGCAGACGAGGTTTGAATGAAGAGGTTGTTCGAGATATCTCATCAAAGAAAAACGT
>WLEM01000071.1 GCA_009704285.1 Actinomycetota bacterium | reverse complement strand
TTAAATTCAAATTTTTCCTCAACCCCAATTAGCTTATTTTTGTTACTTAAGTGCCAGCCATAAAACTTTTGCAACATTAGCGCAGCCCGGCGATACTCATAATCTTTAATCCAGCCTTTATTCATATCAATTAACGACCAAGCACCCTTTAACTTTGCCTCTAATTGTTCTAAGGAAAGATCAGGTTGATCTTTTAACTGGGCAGCAATTACATGGATAGCAGAGCCAAGAACTTGCGCGGTGGAATCAGCATCTTTGCCGCCACTTTGTTCTAAAATCCACTTCAATCCGCACTCAGTAAAACTTTCAAGTGAGCTAGGTGAGATTCGAAGTTGTTCATTTTCAGTAATTACTGGCAACTGCGTTGAAGCAGGTGCAATACCTACCCAATTTTTTGGATCAGCTGATCTAACGCCATTAGTAGCTAAGGTTTTTAACGCTCGGGCAGCAAATTCAACATCCTCTTTGCTTGCAACAGTTGCCATCCGCCGAAGTGCTGCCACTAATGCCGGTTGGGTAATAGATCTTTGAGTTTGTGAAAATTGAATATCTTCAGGTGCTAACTGCTCAAAGTATCTAGAGGGCTGATTATCTTCATGAGCTACGGCAGTAATTAACACCTTTTTACTTGCTCTACTTAATGCAACATTTAATAATCTCTTCTCATCCTGAGCTAAGCCAGCTGCTGAAATAGCATCTAACTGCTGGGCATTACTTATGCCATGTCTGAATATCTCAACTAACCGCTCACTACCAAGTAAGGAGCCGCGTTGCTTTAAATTAGGCCAACTACCCTCTTGCATGCCAGCTAAGGCAACAAATTGCCACTCTAAACCTTTAGCGGAGTGAACAGTTAAAACCTTAACTACCTCACCGCGCTGAGCAGTTGCAGTAATGCTGTCAGAGAGAATCTTCTCTCCCAATAGTTGATCTATAAATAAGAATGGTTTTGCACCTGGAAGACGCTGGCTAAATCTTCTAGCAACTTCAAATAAGGTAATGACCGCATCTAGATTTTGATCAGCTACGCCACCTCTTGTGCCACCAAAAAGTGCTATCTGCTGCCAACTTTGTGAGATTAATTCACCCTCATAATTTTTACCATTACTCCAAATACTCCACAATAGATCTGAAATATCAGATGACTTACTTAATGTTTTCTTCCCCTCTTTGATCAAGTCATTTATTCGCTTAAGGCTCGTTAACTCCTCCCATGGCAGATCAGCAGTTGGCGCGGTGAGTGCATCTAATATCAACTCAGTTGAGCTTTTAACATGATCACCTTTTTGCGCTTTAGTTAAGGCAATTCGCATCTGCCTAATTGAGATGGCATCAGCGCCAGCAAACTCACTTTTTAACAACTCCTCAATCTGATCCCAATTGCTAGCAATTAGTTTTAATTGACCTAATGCAATTTGTGCGATGGTAATTATTGGCTTAATCGCTGGGTTATCGCCAAGGGAGAGAGCTTGTGCATCTATCTCAACTGGAATTGAGTTCATGGCAAAGGCACGTTGTAGGGCATTTATTTGAGCACCAGGGGATCTAACAATTACCGCCATCTCAGACCAGGGGATTCCTAAAGTTAGGTGAGCAGATCTAAATTGATGGGCAATAAAATTTGCCTCTTCGCTAACACTACTTAGCAGCGCCACCTCTTGTACTGGTGTATTTCGTAATCTACTTTGCAAAGTGATCTTATTTTTTATCTCAAAGTTATCTAAATCATTAATTAAATTATCTGGATCTGCTCCCCTAAATCTTCCTACCGCACTTTCTGGATCGGCAAATATCACCAACTCTTGTGAGCTAAGTAGTTGCAGCAATTTACGCTGGGCACGATCTGACTCTTGAAACTCATCAACATAAATCACTTCAAAGATCTTGCGATACTTCTCTAACAGTTTTGGGTTAGCCTCAAGTTTTTCAGCTGCTAAAACTATAATTTCACTAGGGTCTACTCGATTAAATGAGTGTGAGGTAGTGCCATCACGTAATGCCATCGCATCTTTATACTTTTGCCAGAACTCACAGATAGCGGGCCAATACTTTTGGTCATACTTTTTAGCAAAGGAGGTTAACTCTTCAGGTGAGCTGCCCCGTTCGGTAGCTCGGCTAATAAATTCGCGCACCTCTTTAGCAAAACCTCTGGTGGTAAGGGCTGGGGTTAACTCCGCTGGCCACAAAGTACTATCTGGATTTGCAGCATCTAACTCCAATAACTGCCTTATCTGAGCATCCTGTTCTGCACCAGATAGCAGCACAAATCTTTTCTCACCAGCACTTTCGATATTAATTGGATCATTTAAAATCATAAATGCAATTGAGTGAAAGGTTCGAGCAATTGGTTCAGCCACTGTGTGCAAAGCGGGGTTAGCTGAGGCAATTTGATCTCGTAATTTGCTCGCACTTTCTCTGCCATAGGTAATTGCCAAGATTGCATTTGGATTAACACCTTGGGAAATACGGTGTGCGATTGCAGCAATTAATGTAGTGGTTTTGCCACTACCTGCCTGACCTAGAACTAATAATCTAGAGCCGCTGTGATTTATTATCTTTAACTGCTCAGGGGTTAATCTCTCATTTGGTATCCCCGAATTAGCTTGTGTAGCTCTAACTAGATTTAACTCGATACTACTTTTTGCGCTGGCCACAGCCTAATTTAACAAGGCAGCTCTGACATTACCGCTTTATTACCCAATAATGGTTATGAATTCTCGTTTGTTCGCTTTGCCTTTGAGGTTATTCGAGCCCTAGTTGATCCATCTAAAATTACCTTACGAATTCGAACTACCGCCGGGGTTACCTCAACACACTCATCCTCACGACAAAATTCAAGCGCGCCCTCCATATTTAATTTCTTTGCCGGAATTAATCGCTCTGATTCATCAGTACCGGAGGCTCGCATATTTGTTAACTTCTTCTCCCTTACGCAGTTAACATCCATATCCTCACTTCGTGAGTTCTCACCAATCACCATTCCCTCATAAACCTCATCCCCTGGTTCAACAAATATTGAGCCGCGATCTTGAGTGCCATAAAGGGCGTAGCTGGTAACTGTTCCCATTCGATCTGAAACTAATGATCCAGTTGAGCGAGTGCGCAGCTCACCATGCCATGCCTCATAACCATCAAATACATGGTGAAGTAATCCAGTTCCACGTGTCTCAGTTAAAAACTCAGTTCTAAAACCAATCAAGCCACGGGATGGAACTCGGTAATCAAGACGAATCCAACTAGTGCCATGGTTAACCATCTGCTCCATTCGCCCTTTACGAAGTGCCATCAACTGGGTAATCACACCTAAATACTCCTCAGGTGCATCAATTGATAACCGCTCCATCGGCTCATGAATCTTGCCATCAACCATCTTGGTAACAACCTGTGGCTTACCAACAGTTAACTCAAAACCTTCTCGCTTCATAATCTCAACTAATACTGCAAGTTGTAACTCACCTCTTCCTTGCACCTCCCAGGTATCTGGGCGATCAGTATTTAATATTCGAAGAGATACATTTCCAACCAACTCGGAATCAAGCCGGCCCTTAACCTGGCGAGCGGTTAACTTATTGCCACTTTTTCCAGCAAGGGGTGAGGTATTAATACCAATAGTCATAGAGATGCTTGGCTCATCAACGGTAATTAATGGCAGCGCGTGAGGATTTTCTAAATCAGCAAGTGTTTCACCTAAGGTAATTGTTTCAATTCCAGCCACCGCAATAATGTCACCTGGGTGGGCCTCAAGTGCTGGCACTCGCTCTAGAGCTTCAGTAATTAATAACTCTGAAACCTTTACTCGCTCAGTTGAGCCATCAGTTTTAATCCACATAACTGATTGACCCTTCTTTATTACACCTTCCCGAACTCGACATAATGCAAGACGACCTAAGAAAGGAGATGAATCAAGATTTGTTACATGTGCTTGCAGTGGCGCACCCTCATGATAAACCGGAGCTGGAATAGCTGAAAATATTGTGTCAAATAAAACATCTAAGTTCTCTTTATTTGGCATGCCACCATCTGCTGGTCGATCAAGGGATGCTTTACCAGCTTTGGCAGATGCGTAGACAATTGGAAACTCAATTTGATCCTCATTGGCATCTAAATCTAAAAAGAGTGCATAAGCCTCATCAACAACCTCTGCAATTCGAGAATCTGGTCGATCAACTTTGTTAATTACTAAAATTACTGGCAGATTTTTTTGCAGCGCTTTGCGAAGTACAAATCGTGTTTGTGGCAGTGGTCACTCTGAGGCATCAACTAATAAAATT
>WLEM01000070.1 GCA_009704285.1 Actinomycetota bacterium | reverse complement strand
TTCTCCTGTAGTTGATTTTGATAAAGAACTGCGGCAGCTAGTAAGTGATTTGACTGAAACTATGCAAGCAGCGCCGGGAGCAGGTTTAGCAGCGCCGCAAATTGGTGTTCCTCTCAGAGTATTTGTATGGGATGTTGATGATGAAATCGGACATTTGATCAATCCTTCACTGGACTTAAGCGATGAAATGCAGGAGGGTGAAGAAGGGTGCCTGTCTTTTCCAAACTTAGTTTATGAAACTCCAAGGGCTTTTCGCGCCGTTGCAAAGGGTTTTAACATGCATGGGGAGCCGATTGTCGTAGAAGGAACAGAGTTGCTAGCTAGATGTCTGCAACATGAAACTGATCATCTAAATGGGGTGTTGTTTATTGATCGCATGGGAGCAGATAGCAGAAAGTTGGCTATGAAAGAAATACGCGAATCTGAATGGTTTGGTGCTGCTATAGAAAAAGGAACAGCTCCTACTATTAAAGTTTCACCGCACTCTACCTTTGGTCTAGGTATTTAAAGCATTGAAAGTATTGATAGCTTCATCTTCATTGTTAGCGACCCCACTTTTTGATGAATTTAGAAAATCAAATAACCATGAAATTTTAGGGATATTGACTAATCCTGATAAGCCAACTGGTAGAGGACAAAAAATTGAAGCCAATAATCTTGCATTTTGGGCCGAAGAGAATGGTTTTACTACCTATAAGCCTAGTAATAGGTCCGAAGTTGAATCAATCGTTAGTGAGCTCAAACCTGATTTGGTTGTAACAATCGCCTACGGGCAGCTGATCAAAAAATCAGCTTTAACTATTCCGTTATACGGTTGGATCAATATACATTTTTCGGCTCTGCCAAAATGGCGTGGCGCTGCACCGGTGCAACACGCAATCATGCAAGGGGATAGTCAAATTGGAGTATCGATTTTTAAATTAGATGAAGGTATGGATACCGGACCTGTTTACGTAACTAAGCTAACCGATATTGACGCTAATGAAACCACTACTGAGCTCCTGCAGAGATTGAGCCTTATTGGCGCCGAAATGACTCTACAGGTTTTAGAGATGATCAAGGAAGGTAAAGAACCCATACCTCAACAGTTATCTACTGCAACTCTGGCGCCGAAAATAAGTAAAAACGATGGAAAAATTCAATGGCAAGCAACTGCATCTCAAATACATAATCTCTTTCGTGCACTTAAAGATAATCCTGGAGTTTGGTGTAGTTTAGCAGAGCATCGAATCAAAATTGATGGGTTAAGAATTACTGATCTGAATAACGATTTGGAACCAGGTCAAGTACTTATTGAGAATGAAAAAATGATAGTAGGAACAAAAGATAGGGCTATTGAATTGTTAAGGATTACCCCAGCAGGTAGAAGTTCAATGACTGCAGCCGAATTTGTTCGAGGACTCTCTCTAAAAGATGGTTTGCATCTTGGGTAAACCACAGCCCAACCCTGCTCGTTTGCTCGCCTTTGAGTTAGTCATGCAGGTGAATCAAGAAGGTGCTTATGCCAACATCAGATTGCCAGAATTACTAGGTAAATCAAAGCTCAACCTGGCAGATAGGGCATTTTGTACCGAACTTTCCTACGGCACCCTTAGATTACAGGGTAGACATGATTATATTGCAGCTAAATTTTTAGATCGTCCACTTCATGAAATTGATTCAAAGATAGTGAATTTGATTCGCATAGGAATTCATCAGTTAACTAAAATGCGCGTAGCTCAACACGCTGCCGTCTCTGAAACTGTTGAAGTTGCTAAGCGAGTAGCAGGGGAGTCAAAAGCCTCTTATGTAAATGCAATCCTTCGCAAAGTTTCTACTAATGATAATAACTTGCCGGAGTTACAGAGCCTGCCAGCACTTTCCAGATTAGCAATTGAATACAGTCATCCGGAATGGATCGTCTCTGCTTTTTATGATCTGCTTAAGGACTGGCAAATTGTTGAGGAACTACTTGCTGCAAATAATGCACCTGCTATGCCTGATGTGGTTGCTTGGCCTGGCAAATCAACCCTCGATGAGTTGGTGAATTTAGGAGCTACGCCAATCGAAGGTTACATTAATGGGGCTAATCTAAATGTCATACCTATGAGCTTTGCACCGATTACTGAACGCCGAGCTGGAGTGCAGGATCGAGGTTCGCAACTGGTGGTAGAAAATTTCTTAGCCACCTTTGAGTCAGGACTTTCTTGGCTAGATATGTGCGCAGGTCCTGGAGGCAAGGCTGCTTATCTTTACAACTCACTTGCCATTAAGGATCCACAGGCAAAATTTCTTGCTAACGAACCAGTACCGCACCGAGCCGAACTAGTAAAAAGGGTTGTCAATAATCAACAAGTAATAAGTGTTGACGGGACCGACGCTTCCAATTTTTCGGAGTTGTATGACCGAATTTTGATAGACGCGCCTTGCACAGGGTTAGGAGCGTTGCGTCGTAGACCGGAGGCAAGATGGCGTAAGAACCTTAAAGATCTTAAAGAGTTAGTTTTATTGCAACGACAATTACTGAGTGCTTCATATAAATTATTGAAACCAAATGGGGTAATTGCTTATGTAACCTGTTCACCACACATTGCCGAAACTAGGGGTCAGGTAATGGATTTTCTGTCGGAGCACAAGGATATGAAGATTCTTTCACTTGATGGCCTTCCTGGTGCACATTTGAATGGATTGCTGCCGGATGGAAGCCTGCAACTTTGGACACACCTAGACCAGTCAGATGCAATGTTTATGGTTTTGTTTAAGAAAGTGAGTTAAATAACCTCATGGCTTCAAAGGTGCATATCAACCCAAGCATTCTGAATGCAAATTTTGATGATTTAGAGAACGAGATCCAGAAAATTACGGCAGTATCTGATGCGCTACACCTTGATGTAATGGATAATCAATTTGTTCCGAATTTCACTTTTGATATTGCCAGAGCTTTTGAAATAATCAATTTTACAAAGCTACCTGTAGATGCTCATCTTATGATTTGTGATCCGGATTCCATTGCGCCTAAATATGCTGAACAGGGCACCAATTCAGTGACTTTTCATTTTGAAGCTGCAAATAATGTGGCAAGTACTATCAGCGACATTCGATCAAACGGTGCGAAAGTCGGTTTAGCAATTAAACCAGCAACCTCTTTCCAGGAGATAGAAGGATTCATGGCCGATATAGACATGCTTTTGATAATGACTGTCGAACCAGGATTTGGTGGTCAATCATTTATGCATGATCAAATGGCCAAAGTAAGAACAGCAAGGGCTCATATTGAGAATATGAAAAAAGAGAAACCGCTTTTGCAAATCGATGGTGGAGTTTCATTAGATACCATCGCTGAAGCAGCTTTGGCTGGAGCAAATTGTTTTGTTGCCGGTAGTGCTGTTTATAAATCAGCAGATCCAGCAAAGATGGTTGATCAGCTTCGCCAATTAGCTTCTGAGAATTTTGCAGTTAAAAATTGATTCCCATTAGCGGTAACACTGCTGCTAGATCTTTTGTACTGATTGTAGTGTCAGCCGCCGCCACCACCTTGGGCTTAGCATTAAAAGCAATGCCTAATCCAGCAGCTTTGATCATTTCTAGATCATTGGCACCATCACCTATTGCTACGGTTTGATTTAAGGATACATTCTCTTGCGCAGCAAAATCTTCCAGTGCCTTCCTCTTAGCAACTGAATCGACAATTGGACCTGTTATTCGGCCAGTAAGTAAACCATTTGAAATTTCCAACTTGTTGGCAACGTAATAATCAATCTTCAATGATTTCAATATTGGTTCTATTACATCAATAAATCCACCGGAAACAACTCCAACCTTATGACCTATTTTATGAAGTTCTTGAATCAGCGTTTGAGCTCCTTTAGTTAGAGAGATTTGATCTCTAACCTTTTCAATCACTGATTCACTAACTCCAGATAGCAATTCCACCCTGCTTAGCAGGGCCTCTTGAAAATCTATTTCACCAGCCATTGCTCTTTTGGTTATTTGCGCGATCTGATCTGCTTTTTCAGAGTAACTACCCAAAAGATCAATAACCTCTTGCTCAATTAAGGTTGAGTCCATATCCAGCATGACAAGACGTTTGGACTTACGCGTAGGACCTCCTGGTTCCACAGCTAAATCGATTTTATTTTCGATTGCTACTTTTGCTAGCGCACCTTGTACTTGCTTTAGCGATTGGTTTGGAATAGTTAGATCAAGCTCTATTGCGAGTAAAGGATCGGTTGTAGTTCGCTTTATTGAAGTGATATTTCCACCAAGGGATGCGATTTGACCAGCCACTTCGGCTATACCTGCTGGTTTAATGTTTTCACCCACTATAACTACCCGAAGATTTTCTGAGTTAGCATG
>WLEM01000007.1 GCA_009704285.1 Actinomycetota bacterium | reverse complement strand
TGGCCGGCGATGAAAAAAGCCCCCATTAAAAATGTTAAGGAAAACCACTCGCGCATTCCCCACTTACTTATCTGCCACAAACTTCCAGTTCGGCGAGCTTGAAAACGCTCGGCGGCAAATACACCGTATTGGCAGGTGACTGAGGAGAGCACCAAAATTGTTGTGTTGGTTGCAGCAAATGGAATATTTAACAATCCAGTTGACTCTGCCCAAATAGTTGGTCCCTGTACTGCACGGGTGGTGAAGTACATGGCAAAGAGTGCGGCAAAAAACATTAACTCTGATGAGAGCCAGACAATGGTGCCAACTGCAACCAGGTTAGGACGATTGGTTTTAACTGCTGGGCTGGCGTAGGTGGTCATAGGGCAGATTATTCCCGAAATAGGTAGGAATAGCCTCATTTAGGGATGGGGTACTGGCCCTACTATCTGGTGAAACTGATCACCTAGCGGGTAGAAAAGTGATGGGCGAGTTATATATCGGGCTAGGTAGGATTACCGACATGCAAAAGTTGATTCTCGCCCTTTACTCAGATGATTCAACAGTTCGTAGCTCTGTTATTGCAGCCTGTGGCAAGCAGTTAGATAAGGATTTGCCACTGCATGAGATTAAAGAGTTTGCCACCGCTGATGCACTACGGCTCTATGTTGATAGTAAAAAGCAGGTTGATCTTTTTATTTTAGATGCCGAAGCAGTTCCGGAAGGTGGCATGGGAGTTTGCCGACAGTTAAAGGATGAGGTTTTTAACTGTCCACCAGTTTTACTCATCACCGCTCGCACTTCAGATAATTGGCTCGCCACTTGGTCAAGAGCTGAGGCAACGGTGATGCATCCGATTGATCCATTTACTATTGCAGCTAAATGTGCTGGTTTGTTGAAATCTAATTCTGCGCTCGCAAAATAATTAAGTAGTGCAAATGAAGTGGGATCAAATCTTTGCCGCACTTGCTGATAAAAAAGATTTATCTACTGAGCAAATCAATTGGGGTATGTCGCAAATTTTAGAGGGCACGGCCAGTAATGAGGACATAAAGGCATTCCTAACTGGTTTAAAGGCGAAGGGTGAAAGTGCTGAAGAGGTTGAGGCATTAGTTGCTCAGATGTATAAATACAGCGCCCCAATAAATATTTCAGAACGAGCGGTAGACACAGTAGGCACTGGAGGAGATGGTGCTAACACAATAAATATTTCAACAACCGCAGCGATTATCACCAATGCAGCAGGAGCCCGAGTGGTCAAGCACGGTAATCGGGCAGCCTCTTCAAAATCAGGCTCAGCTGATCTACTTGAAGCGCTGGGCGTAAAGATTGATTTAACTGGCAAAGAGGTTGAGCAAACTGTTCATAAGATTGGTATTGGATTTTGCTTTGCCCCGATTTTTCACTCAGCTATGAAACATGCAGTTGCTGCTCGAAAAGAACTGGGCGTTCCAACTGTGTTTAACATTTTGGGACCGTTAGCAAATCCTGCAAAGCCGATTGCAGCCGCAATTGGTGTTGCCAGATCTGAGCTACTTCCGCTGATGGCCCAGGTGTTACTGGATCAAGGTAAAGAGGGATTTGTATTTCGAGGAGATGACGGCATTGATGAGGTCTCAATCTCTACTACCACCACCGTGATTCAGATTAGTAAGGGTAAGTTAAAGCAGGAGATTTTCAATCCCGCTGAATTAGGAATTACTACCGCACCGATTACCGCTCTAGCTGGTGGGGATGCAAAATTTAATGCACTTATGACAAACCAAATCTTTGCCGGCAAAACTGGCCCAATGAGAGATGCTGTTACGTTAAATGCCGCATTTGCGATTGCCGCCTTCAAGGCAGATTTTGATCTACCACTTCAAACTCAAATTGCGAATGGATTTGTTTTAGCCAATCAAGCCATTGACTCTGGGGCGGCTGCAGCCGTGTTGAAGAAGTGGGTTGAATTAAGCAATGAGATTGTTTCAGCTAGATAGAGGTTAAACCCCAGTAGTTTTTTCGTTGAATGTGAGCTGCAGTTTTCGCAAAATCAAGTAATGCTTCTAGCGTGTAAATCTCTAATGATCCCAATTTTTCAAATAAACCATGCAAAATTTCTGTCGTGGCCTTCGCATCATCTAATGCCCGGTGAGTGGGTTCGGTTTTAGTTCCAAAGTAGGTCGCCAAGGTAGAAAGTTTGCAATTAGGCACATCCTCCTTTGTAAGCAACTGCCTAGCTACCGTCACGGTATCGAGAGTTTTATAACTAGGCCAAGAAAAATCTAAATCTTTAGCTGCACTTTTTAAAAAACTTAAATCAAATGGTGCGTTATGGGCAACCAAAACAGTTTCAGTATGACTGCCAGCGAACTCTAAAAAAGTTGGAAAAATCTCATCAATAACTGGGGCGTGAGCCAACATTAAGTCAGTTATGCCGGTCATATCAGTTATGTACTCAGGAATTGGCGCCAGAGGATTTACAAATGAAGAGAACTCACCGATTTGCTCACCGCCGCGAACCTTTACCGCTCCGATTTCGGTGATCGCCGCACCTTTTTTAGGCGAGGCTCCAGTGGTTTCTAAATCCACGATCACAAAGGTGGTTTGGGCAAGTGCTGTTTGCATAGTTAAAGATACTACCGAGCAAGGACAGTGCTTTATTTACTTAACTTAGATGTTAAAAAATGCCTTAATTGCGCTGACAATCATCTCAACTGCAATTGCAGATAGGAGTAATCCAGCAATTCTTGCCAGCAAATCCACGCCAGAGTCTTTGATAACTGCCAAGATTTTGGTGGAGAACATGAAGGTCAAACCAATGAGCAAGTGAACGGCGATGATTGCTATGGCTAATGAGGATAGTTGATCAGGGCCATCTGCTTTTTGAACATAAAGCATTGTTGTCACAATCGCACCCGGTCCAGCTAAGAGTGGTGTGCCAAGTGGCACAAGGGCAATGTTTTGAGATGTCGCTGAATTGCTATCGGTAAGGGTTCCGGTGAGCAATCCCAAACCTGTTATCAGCAGCAATATTCCGCCGGCGCCTTGAAGTGCGGCTAATGAGATATTCAAGTAATTAAGAATTGCATTTCCAAAGAGAGCAAAAGAGACGATCACAAAGAGAGAAACTGCAGCTGCCTGCCAAGCAAGTCTTCGCTGTTGTTTAAGTGACTTTCCTGCCGATAGGCTCAAGAAAATTGGTGCAGCCCCTGGTGGATCAAGGATTACAAAGAGAGTCACGAAGGCCTGGGCCCCAAAGGTTAGGGCAGAAATTGTCTGTACATCACTCATAATGGCATTCTAACTGAAGAGGCCACCTGCGGTTGCCTTGTTACATTACAGGCGATTTGATTACTTTTTTGTATCTAACCAAGTATTGCAAATAATGAAGTTGGAGCCCTAACCTTGTCCAAGATTGTTATCAGGAGGAAAAATGGCACTAGCTAAGGATCCAAAGAGCTTTACAAAGATAACGCTGGATGAAAGTGAAATGCCAACCCAGTGGTACAACATAATTCCGGATTTACCATCGCCACCACCACCTCCATTGCATCCGGGTACTCATCAACCTGTAGGGCCTGCTGATTTAGCGCCGCTGTTTCCGATGGATTTAATTTTGCAAGAGGTTTCAACTGATTCATATATTGATATTCCAGGAGAGGTGTTGGATGTATATCGAACTTGGCGTCCATCTCCACTATTTAGAGCAAGACGTTTAGAGAAATTGCTTGGTACACCTGCTCGAATTTATTACAAGTATGAAGGTGTATCACCAGCTGGGTCACACAAGACCAACACATCTGTGCCACAGGCTTACTACAACAAAAAAGCTGGCATTAAGAAAATTACAACTGAGACTGGTGCTGGCCAGTGGGGAACTGCGTTGGCATTTGCTTGTTCGTTATTTGATTTGGAGTGCGAGGTTTGGCAGGTAGGTGGCTCATATGACGCTAAGCCATATCGCAGATTAATGATGGAAGTTTTTGGCGCAAATGTTCATCGCTCTCCATCGCAACTAACTGAGGCTGGAAGAAAACTATCTTTGGATCCAAAGAACCACTCTGGCTCATTAGGTATAGCGATCTCTGAAGCGGTCGAGGCAGCGGCTGCAGACCCAACTGTGGCATACGCACTTGGATCGGTGTTAAACCATGTGCTTATGCATCAAACAATCATTGGTGAAGAAGCTTTACTGCAATTGGCAAAAGTTGGTGAAACGCCAGATCTATTGGTTGGTTGCACAGGAGGTGGCTCTAACTTTGCTGGCTTGTCATTCCCATTCATTAGAGAAAAGCTAAAGGGAAAGATGAATCCAGAGATTCGTGCCGTTGAACCTGCATCATGTCCATCGCTAACTCGAGGAAAGTACGCATACGACTTTGGCGATACCGCCGGCATGACTCCTTTGATGAAGATGCACACCCTTGGCCATGATTTCATCCCAGATCCAATCCATGCTGGTGGACTTCGCTACCATGGAATGGCTCCATTGATTTCACATATCTATGAATTAGGGATGATGACCGCTGAAAGTGTCGGGCAAAAAGAGTGTTTTGCAGCTGCAGTTCAGTTTGCAAGAACTGAGGGAATAGTTCCAGCACCAGAGCCAACACATGCAATTGCTGTTGCGATTGCCGAAGCTTTAAAAGCGAAAGAAACTGGTGAAGAGAAGGTAATTTTGACTGCTTTGTGCGGTCACGGTCACTTTGATCTTGCTGCCTATGATGCGTTTTTAAATGGCAATATGGTTGATTCAGTTCTTAATGATAAGGATTTTGAAGCAGCACTTGCTGCACTGCCAGTCATGTAATCAAACCAAAGGGTGAGATTGCGGGGTAGTAAGTTAAGAACATGATTGATCGAGATCGCCTTGCCAAACTTCGCACCATTGAGGATCAGCGGTTTTTAAAAAGCCATCCAAAAAGTGGTGAATTATTTGCAAGCGCTAAGAAATCAATGCCAAATGGTGTGCCAATGTCTTGGATGTCTAAGTGGCCTGGCGCTTACCCAATATTTGTTGAAGAGGCCAAAGGGGCAAGTTTTGTTGATGTAGATGGCAATACTTACATTGATTTATGTTTGGGTGACACCGGATCAATGACTGGTCACTCACCAGATGCCACCGTTACTGCGATTCGAGAGCAGGTAGGTAAGGGCTTATCGGTAATGCTTCCTAGTAAAGATGCGGCAATTGTTTCAGCTGAGTTAGCCAGCAGATTTAATCTTCCGCTTTGGCAGTTCACCGTCTCTGCAACTGATGCCAATCGACATGCTATTCGTTACGCCAGGTTGATCACTGGGAAAAACAAAGTGATTGTTATTGACCGGTGCTATCACGGCAGTGTTGATGAAACTTTTGCCACCTTAGATAAATCAGGGAAAACTGTTGCCAGAGAGGGAAATATCGGGGCGCCAGTTCCATTGGATCAAACAACTCGAGTAGTTGCCTTTAATGATTTAGCAGCAATGAAAAGTGCCTTACAACATAATGATGTGGCTGCAATTTTGATGGAGCCTGCAATGACAAATGTTGGCATTGTTTTACCGCAGGATGGTTATTTAAAAGAGGTTGAAAAGTTAGCTAAACAATTTGGTGCACTTTTAATTATTGATGAAACCCACACAATCTCAGTTGGTGCGGGGGGAATGACTGGACAACTTTCACTTTCACCAGACTTTTTAACAATTGGAAAGGCGATCGGGGGAGGATTTCCAACAGGTGCCTTTGGTATGACTCAACAGGTGGCAGATTCCATTAAGAAAATGGTGGAGCTAGAGGTTATTGATACTGGTGGAATTGGTGGAACTTTAGCTGCCAATGCCTTATCCCTTGCGGCTATGCGTGCCACCTTAAGTAAAGTGTTAACAAAAGAGAACTTTGAACGAATGATCAAATTAGGTAATCGCTGGGCTGATGGTGTTGAAAAGGTAATCAACCAATACCAATTGGGATGGACGGTAAATCGGTTGGGTGCAAGGGCTGAGTACATGTTTGCGCCAACCCCACCTGTAAATGGCAGAGAAGCAGCGGATGCGGGAGATTTTGAGTTAGAGCAATACATTCACTTACGAATGCTCAATGATGGGTTCTTAATAACTCCATTTCATAACATGGCTTTGATTTCACCTGATACAACCTCTGCCGATGTTGATGCGCACACAAGTGCATTTGAAAAAATGTGCAGTGAGTTGACGGCAAAGTAATTGCTCACCAATTGGTTGCCATTTAGATTTAAATCTTTTTGAGAGTAAAAATCAATATGAAATCAAAGATCACTCTGATTCCAATCTCATCTGCGAAGGAGTTTGCTAACCAGCCTTTGGATTGGAGCATTAAGTTATGGGGAGAAGGTAAAGAGGAGTTTTCAGCTGATGATTGGCGAAAATTTTATGAAAATGCAATGAGTTCTGACTACAACAGTTGGAATCTTTTGGGCACAGATCAAGAACATCTATTTATGGCAATCAGAGAAAAGGATGGTAAATCTGAGGTTGTGGCCTCAATTGCAATTTGTGATTTTGATGATTTTGAAGAGTTTCGCCAATACAAACCTTGGATTGCAGCTTTTATTGTTCGGGAGGATTTAAGGGGAAGTGGAATTGGAAGCCAGGTTTTAAAGCTCGCTGAAGAGAAAGCAATTGGATATGGAATTACAAAAATTCACCTATGGACTGAAGGGGAGCGAGATTTTTACTCAAAACGGGGGTATCAATTCTTGGAACAAATGAATAAGCCTGGGCGCAAGATTGACCTGATGAGTAAAGATCTAAAATCTAACTAAGCGTGCTATGTTCTTTAGATCACCCAGATTATAAAAACCAATGTAGTTAATTCTCAGTAATGAGCAATACCATTAAGCAAGGAGGATCTTATGCAGGTAAAGATTGATAAGAAAACGGGAGTCTTACTTTCCGTTATAGCGCTCCTGGCTGTTTTAGTAGCAGCCCTTAGCATTAACATGCTTTCGAATATTGAAAATGAAGAACACTCAGGCATGATGGACGGTATGCACCAATCCACTACAGGAAAAGTTCTATCATCATCTGATGCAATGTTTTTGCAAATGATGATTCCCCATCACGAGCAAGCAATTGTTATGTCTGATTTAGCTTTGAAGATCTCAAAGAATCAAGAGTTGTTAGCTTTGGCAGCACAAATTAAAGCAGCTCAGAATCCTGAAATAGTCCAAATGAAAAAATGGTTAGCAGATGATGGGCGAGCAGAGGATCCTGGCCATTCGATGGAAGGTATGGGGGGAATGCTTTCAGAGGAAGATTTGAAGGAGTTAAGTAATAGCTCTGGAAAAACCTTTGATAAGAAGTTCATCTCTGGAATGATCGAACACCACATTGGTGCTGTAGAGATGGTTAAAATGATTCAAGATAGCAAAGTGGCCGATTTAAGGGCCTTTGCAGATGTTATAACCAAAACGCAATCAGCGGAAATTGAGTTGATGCGTAATCTGCTCGAAAAAATTTAAGCAGATTATCTAAAAGCAGCTATTCCAGTAAGAGCTTGACCAAGAACTAGCATGTGAATCTCATGGGTACCTTCGTAAGTTAATACAGTTTCTAGGTTACTCATATGTCTGAAGACTGAGTACTCGGTTGTGATTCCGGCTCCACCCAGAATAGAACGGGCACTTCTTGCTATCTCAAGTGCGGCATTAACATTGTGAAACTTACCCATACTGATCTGCTCTGGTTGAATTTTTTCAGAGTCTTTAAGATCGGCTAAATGATACGCAAGCAACATGGAGGTTGTTATCTTTGTTGCCATCTCAGCAAATTTTGCTTGAGTTAGTTGGTGCTTTGAGATTGGGCCATCAAACTGCTCACGAGTAGTGGCATAAGCAAGAGAAACTTCAAAACAATCACGGGCTGCGCCAACAGTTCCAAAGATAATTCCATATCTTGCTTCAGCAAGGCACAAAAGTGGCGCTCTCAAACTAGTTGCCTCTGGAAGTCGATAGGAATCTGGAACTCTCATATCATTGAAAACTAACTCAGATGTGATTGATGCTCTAAGTGAGAGTTTATGTTTGATTGGATTGATCACTAAGCCGGCAGTTTTGGTCGGAACGCAAAAACCTCTAATTCCTTCATCAGTTTGTGCCCAGATAACTGCAACATCTGCAACGCTGCCATTTGTAATCCACATTTTTGATCCATTAATTACCCAATCAGAACCATCTTTCTTTGCAAATGTGGCCATACCAGATGGATTTGAACCATGATCTGCCTCTGTTAGACCAAAACAACCGATAGCCTCACCTTTTGCCATTTTTGGTAGCCACTCTTGCTTTTGTGCTTCACTTCCAAATCTATAAATAGCAAACATTGCTAATGATCCTTGGACTGAAACTAAAGATCTAAGACCAGAATCAACAGCTTCCAATTCAAGGCAGGCAAGGCCATATGACATTGCATCGGTTCCAGCACAGCCATAATTTTTTAAGTGCATGCCTAGTACGCCGATTCCGCCGAGTGCTTTAGCTAAATCACGAGCAGGCAGATGTCCTTCCTCATACCAGGTTGCAATGTTTGGTTTTAACTCTTTGGCAGCAAAATCTCTGACCACAGTTTGGATAGCTTTTTGTTCTTCAGTTAAGCGCGACTCGACCTGCATTAAAACAAGTGGATGTATTGGAGAAGCAGCGGGTTTACTCATGGCGAAAGTCTACCGAGTGAGTTTCTTAGGTTGGAAGTTTTCTGCAGGGGTATTTATCACTTGGTGACAAATCTCATTACTAAACAATGTTGTACTCAGGTCGTAGTTGCCCAGCGGAGAGGAATCTGTCGGCACTTAACTGATCAATCTTCACAAACGGCTCCTTGTTTAAGTAGAGATCACGCAAGATTTCACCGATTGCAGGTCCTTGTAGAAAGCCGTGGCCACTAAAACCAGTTGCATAGAAAAATCTAGATACTTTTTTAAACTCACCTAAAATTGCATTGTGATCGGGGGTCACCTCATACAAACCTGCCCAACCCTTGCCAATTCCTAAATCCATAAGACGAGGTGCTCGCACCATCGCGATTGCACCTAGTTTCTCCAAAAACTGCGGGTCTCGCTTTAAATCAAATCCGGCTTCAATGGTTTTATCAGAAAAACCCATTAACAATCCTTTTCCTTCTCGATGCCAGTACAAAGATGTTGAGTAATCAATTGTCATCGGCATATTTGTAGGCAAATCGGCGAAAGATTGACCCAATGCTTCGGTAATTACCAACTCACGTTTATATGGGGTAACAGGTAAATCCAACCCAACCATCGAACCTATCTGCGGCGACCAAACACCAGCACAATTTATGACTGCATCAGTTCGCACCTCACCGGCGGATGTGACTACTGATGTGATCTCACCTGAGTCTAATTTGATTGCACTTACCTCAGTATTTGTTAAAACAGTTGCGCCAAGTTTTTTAGCTCCTCCTGCATATCCAAGAACTACAGCCTCAGGAGTGCAGTGACCGTCATTGGGGGTAAAAGAAGCTGCAAGCAAATCTTTGGTGTTTAACAATGGCGAAATTTTTCCAGCCTCACTAGGAGTGAGCATTCTTGATTCAACATTAAATTGATTGTGTATCTTGGTCGATCTTTCAAACAGTTCAACATCCTCCTGCTTGGTTAAAGCAAATAGATAGCCAGAGCGGTGTAAATCAATCTCATAACCTGGGCGGGATTTAAACTCGGCGAAAAGATCCAATGACCTGGCACCAAGGGCAACATTAAACTCATCAGAAAAGTTTGCCCGTACGCCGCCGGCCGCCTTTGAGGTGGAGCCACTGGCTAACTCATTTTTCTCACATAGAAGAACTGAAACACCAGCTTCAGCTAAGTGAAATGCAGCAGAGGTGCCCATAACTCCGCCACCAACAATTACTACATCTACGTGGCTAGGTAGAGACATACTTAGATATTTAAGAGGAAGTTTGGATCATGCTTTATTTCAATAAGATCCATCTGCGCCTTCTGCAATTTATTAGACCAATCCCAGTTCATTGATTGCCATCTTGTAAATTGATCTAACACCCAAATTCCACTCTGCCTTGAACCGTTACCGCTTAAACCATTACCACCAAATGGCAGATGAGCTTCAGCGCCGGAGGTCGAGTTATTTATAGAGACCATGCCAGCCGATATACCTTCTCTGAATCGCCAAACATTTTGGGGATCTTTTGTGTAGATCGCTGAGGAAAGACCATATCCGTGACCATTTGCTAGATCTATTGCTTCATCTAGTGTTGAGAATTTACCAACTGTTACAAGAGGACCAAAAGTTTCAGTTGAATAAAGCTCATCATCTTTTTTAATGCCAGCAACAATCACAGGATGAGCAAAGACGCCTTTGTCAGGATCTCCAATAAAACCTTTGCGTGGGTTAGCAGCTGTAATTCTTCCAGTGGCGGAGGATCCCAAAACTTTATGATGAGGTTGAATCATCTTAAGGTGGTCTAAGTGATTATCTAAGTACTTTTGACTAATCATTGGCCCAAACAAAACATCTTTAAATGGGTCACCAACAGCTGCATTTTCAACTAACGCTGCAAATTTTGCTAACACAGCATCATAAATTGATTCATGTATCCAAAGTGTTCCAAGGGAGGTGCAGCGCTGTCCGGCGGTACCAAAACCTGCAAATAATGCGCCATCTAAAGCTAAATCAATATTGGCATCTTCCATTACTACCATCGGATTTTTTCCACCAAGCTCTAAGCAAGCACTTTGAATGTACTCACCAGCTTTAGCTCCGATTTTCTTACCAACTGCTGTCGAACCTGTGAAACCAACTTTATTGATAACACCCTCTTTTAGGCCAGATTCCAATGCGGCAAATGTTTGAACGCCATCTGCAACCACAGTCATCAATACATCTTTTGGAACTCCTCCTGCATGAAAAATTGAAGTTAGTGCATTAGCAACTGCTGGCGTGAACTCTGATGGTTTCCAAACTACTGTGTTGCCAGCTAAGAGCGCGGGAACGATATACCAAGATGGCACAGCGGTTGGGAAGTTTCCAGCAGTAATTATGAATACATTGCCAACTGGCATTCTGAAGGTGAATAAATTCTTATTCTGCATCTCACTTGGCACAGTCTGTCCGTATAAGCGACGGCCTTCACCAAGGAAGAAATCGCAGGTATCTACAACCTCCTGCACTTCGCCCAATGCTTCGCTATAAACCTTACCCATTTCTTTGGTTATCAATTTAGCTAGCGCCTCTTTGTTACTTTCAACTAATCGACCTACATTTGCAATGATTCGACCACGAGTTGGTGCTGGAAGTTTTGCCCAACTTTTTTGGGCAGTTTTTGCGGTGCGAAGCACAGTAAGAATTTCATTTGCCGAAGCCTCTGGAACTGTTGCTATTACTTCCTTGATATCTGATGGGTTAGTTGATGTGAACATAAGGACATTCTCTCCTAGATAAGCAAAATTGGAAAATGCCGATATGGTTTGAACATGGAAGGCTCAAATCGGACTGTTGCAGCAGTAATTTTAGATTTACTGGCACAAGAGGGCGTGAAAAAAGCTTTTGGAATTCCAGGAGTTCACAATCTAGGTTTTTGGAACGCGTTATCAAAAGAACGCCCAGAAATTGTCAGCGTCAGACATGAACAGAGCTGTGTCTATGCTGCCGATGGTCTATCTAGAGCAACCGGGAAGTTAGCAGTTGCCATTACAACAACTGGGCCAGGAGCAGCCAATACCTTAGGAGCATTTGGTGAAGCGGCCATCTCGGGATCACATATTTTGTTGATTTCATCAGAGGCACCAATAAAAAATCGTTCTACTGAAGGTGCTAGAGGAATTTTGCATGAAATGGATAATCAAAGTGCTTTATTCGCACCACTCGCTAAGCGGGTAATGATTGGCAGCGAAGAGTTAGTTTTAGCAAAGAGTTGTAAATCAGCTGCTGAAGCTATTGCCACTGTGGTTGATTTTTTAAAGTACCTATCAACAGCACCAGTTGGAGCAGGTTATATCGGCGTACCAGCTGATGTTTTGAATCAAGAATTTACTGGTCCAATCCCGCAATCAAGTGAAAAAGCTTCTGCATTTGTTAATCAATCCAAGAGTAGGACTCTTGATCTAAACCCAGTAAGGGAGCTACTTGCAGGATCTACGAAAATTGGAATCTGGGCAGGGGGTGGAGCAACTGCTGTAACGAGTGAGATCGCAACACTTTCTGATCACCTCAGCGCTCCAATATTTACCTCCTTTGCAGGTCGAGGCGTGGGAAGTTCTAGTAAAAACTATTTGAATATTCCAATACATGAAATTGAAGCGGAAAAACTCTTATCCGAGTGTGAGGTTTTATTGGTGTTTGGATCCCAGTTAGACGGGATGAATACAAAGAATTGGAGTATCAACTTTCCCAAGAAAATAGCTTTAATTGATGCTAATCCTAAAATTGCTCTTCGAAATATTTCAGCAGATGTGGTTATCCAAAGCTCAGATTTATCTGTAGTAATTGATCAGTTACTGGGTGTCGATGGCAAAGCTAATTGGGTTGATGTGGCACAAACTTCAAGTGAAGCCCGCAAGAGAATTGCTGCCAGTGATAAGGGTAAAGCCGGAATGGCATTAGTTGATGCAATTGAAAAAAGCTGGCCTAGTGAGAACAACATCGTATGTGACATGGCAATTTCTGGTTATTGGACTGGTGTTTATTTGCAAGCTAGGCGGCCTCGGCAAATTGCATATCCAGTTGGCTGGGGAACATTAGGTTTTGGTTTGCCAGCTAGTTTGGGTCCATCCTCTGCCGGGATTGCCACACTACTTGTTTGTGGTGATGGCGGAATTGCCTTTGGCCTTGG
>WLEM01000069.1 GCA_009704285.1 Actinomycetota bacterium | reverse complement strand
TCTGCTTCAGTAATATTTTTTGTGATGCTAGGTCGCTACCTCGAACATCGCGCCAAACGTAAGGCTGGCTCTGCGTTAGCTGAGCTGTTCAAGCTTTCCGCTGGCGAGGTTGAAGTTCAGGGAGTAAATGGAAATATCGTAATTCCAATTGATCAACTCCAGGTTGGTGATGTTTTTGTAGTAAAGCCTGGCGATCGCATTGCAACTGACGGGCAAGTAATCTCTGGTTACTCCACCATCAATAACGCATTTTTAACTGGTGAAGTAACACCGATTGAGGTGGGAGTAGATGATTTAGTTTTTGCTGGTTCAATAAATAACAATGGAAACATTTTAGTAAAAGCTACCCGAATTGGATCTGATACTGAATTAGCTCGAATTACTCGAATGGTTTTGGCTGCGCAATCAGAAAAAGCACCTGCTCAACAGTTGGCCGACAGAATAAGCAAGGTCTTTGTACCTTCAGTTTTATTGCTATCTATCATTACTTTCATCGCCTGGTACTTCACCGGTGCTGAGCTTGTTAAGTCAGTTACAGCAGCAGTGGCAGTTTTAGTGATTGCATGCCCGTGTGCATTAGGACTAGCAACGCCAATTGCACTTATGGTGGCAACTGGTAAAGCTGCAAAATCTGGAATTGTTCTTAGATCCCCACGCTCTATTGAAAAGGCTGTTGGAATTACCGATGCTGTATTTGATAAGACAGGCACCATTACCACTGGACAGATGGTGCTACTTGAGATGACTCTAATTAATAATCCACTCTCTACAGAGAGCACAGCTCTTTCAACCTCGCAATTACTTTCATATGCATTATCGATCGAAAGTTTAGATTCACACCCAATTGCAAAAGCAATTTCAGCCTCACTACTCAAACAAGGTGTTACCAAGGTAGATGTGTCTGATTTTGAACATACGCCGGGTGCTGGAGTTGCAGCCCGAATCCCGTCATCTGCAACCTCTGCCTCAAAGGCGGTTTTGATTGGCTCTGCTATCTCGATTGCAAGAGCTACCACTGAGTTTGCACCGAAACTTACTCAAGCAATTGAGGCTGCTAATCAACGAGCTAATTCGGTTGCAATTCTGGCTATTGATGGTTTGGCATATGGTGTATTTGAAGTTGGTGATCTAATTAAGCCAGAGAGCAAGCAAGCTGTTGAAAGATTACAAAGCTCAGGAATCAATACTTGGCTTGTAACTGGTGATAGCGAGACTGCTGGAATATCAATGGGATCTGCAGTTGGAATTCCAATTGACCACATCTTTGCCTCTGCAACCCCTGAGGATAAATTAGCATTTGTTGAAAATTTGCAGCAAAAAGGCAAGGTATTAATGATTGGTGATGGCATTAATGATGCAGCAGCAATTGCTAAGGCTGATCTGAGTATTGCTATGGGATCGGGAACTGAAACAGCGATTGCAGCTGCAGATATAACTTTAATTAGGCCTTCATTGATTGCTGTATTAGATGCATTGGCGATATCTAAAAAGAGTGTGAAGGTAATCAAATCAAATTTAGGTTGGGCTTTCTTCTACAACGTAGCCTTTATTCCAGTTGCTGCAAGTGGCAATTTATCGCCTATGTATGCAGCAGCTGCAATGTCGCTATCATCTTTATTTGTGGTCTTAAATAGCTTACGTATCAAGTAAGTATTGGTAGCGGGGGCAGGATTTGAACCTACGACCTCTGGGTTATGAGCCCAGCGAGCTACCGAGCTGCTCCACCCCGCGTCGGTGAATAAATCTTAGAGGAGATGGGCATTTAACCCAAATAAATGAATTTATTATCTATTTTGTGCAGAGATTAATGCTGCAATTGCTGCTTTAACTCTAGCTCTTGCTCGATCTTCAGCAGCACCATCTAAACGTTTTTGTGCCGCTTCAAGATCTGAAAACGCAGATTGTAATGAAGCAATGGCTGATCTAATTGCTTGGCTAGTTCCAGCACCTTCGTTAACCGGTGTATTTGGCTGATTATTTGATGCATCCGTTCCAGAATCGCCACCAAATACCTGATCTAACGCACCTTGTAAGGTTTCGCTAAATCCAATTTGATCTCCAAAGGAAACTAAAACTCTTTGTAGTAATGGATAGGCAGCTGTGTTGCCAGTTGCTCGTACATAAACCGGCTGTACATAAAGCAAACCCTTACCAACTGGAAGTGTTAACAAATTACCAAGTACTACATCAGCGCCACCTTGGCGAAGCAAAGAAAGGGATGTTGCAACCTCAGGTTTTGCCTCAAAGTTGGATGCCACCTGGGATGGACCTGGCACGTTTGTTGAACGTGGTAGTTGTAAAACAGTGATCTTTCCATAATCATCACCAGCGTCAGCGTTAACAATTGCCAAGGCGGTTAAGTTCTCACGACCACCTCTTGGTACAAATGGTGTGTAGAGGGAGAAGGTTGGCTTACTTTGTCCTGGAATTTGCATGGTCAGGTAGTAAGGAGGTTGGTTTGCAGAGTTTGCACCAAAACTTGATGGATCTAGTGGTACTCGCCAAAAATCTTGTCCGCCATAAAAAGCATCTGCAGTTGTTACATGGTAGGCACTGAGAATATCTCGTTGCACACGGAACATATCCTCTGGATATCTAATATGGGATAGTAAATCAGGTGAAATCTCACTCCTTGGCTTCACACTTCCTGGAAATGCTTTGCTCCAAGTAGCAAGTACTGGATCTTTCTCATCCCATTGGTATAAAGAAACGGTGCCATCGTAGGCATCAACTGTTGCCTTTACTGAGTTTCGTATGTAATTAACATTTCGATCATCCAAGGATGAAACTGCGTTGGATCTACTAGTTAATGCATCCCCAGTATTTGCAAGGTTTACAACCCTTGAGTTTGGATACCCAGCACTTGTTGTATAGCCATCGATAATCCAAAGAATTTTTCCATCAATAATTGCTGGATATGGATCGCCATCTAAGGTCAGCCAAGGAGCAACCTTAGCTACTCGCTCTCGTGGATTTCTGTTGAATAATATTTTCGATTCAGAGTTAATCAAATTTGATAGAACAATTCTTTGCTCTTGGTATTTGATCGCGAATAACAACCGAGTAAATAGTGAGCCCATTGGCACACCACCTTCACCGGTGTATGTGTAATTCTTCTGACCATTTGGTGAATTATCATCTGGGTAATCAAGCTCAACTGGATTACTTGCTGCTGGTCCACCAATAATTGAGTAATCAGGAACATTTTCGCCAAAGTAAATTCGAGGTTGGAACTCACCTAATCCTTTAGTTGGTGGAATATCTCCAATTACAAAGGATGGCTTGCCATCTGCATCAACAGTATTTCCATAGGCCGCAACCATTCCAAAACCATGGGTGTAAACCAAGTGATCATTAATCCAATTTCGGGATGGATTACCATCAATATTTAATTCACGGACTGCAACAACTACATCCCGCTCTTTACCATCAATCTTGTAACGGTCAATATCTAATGAATCAGCAAATGCATAATATGGCTTTATCTGCTGTAGCTGTCTGAAAGTTGCAGACAACACATTTGGATCCATCAATCGAATATTTCCAATCGTGGCAGCATCATTTGCAAGTTGGCCTGCTGAGGTGGAGATAATTGCTTGATAATCTGTAACTACAACATCTGATAAGCCATATGCAGCTCTTGTGGCATCAATATTGCGTTGAATAAATGGCGCCTCTTTACTTGATTCAGATGGCTTAACTTGGAATTGCTGAATAGCTGCTGGATATACGCCAGCAATCAACACCGATGCAATCACCATCAGAGCCACACCTGCAGTTGGCAGCAGCCAAGATTTTCTAACTATATTTGCAAAGAACAAAAGTGAACAGATAACTGCAATTGCTGCCAAAATAGATTTAGCAGGCAATAATGCGTTGACATCGCTGTAGGTAAGACCAGTTATCAATCGTCCCTCTTTTAAACTCAATGCATAACGATCAAACCAATAAGCAACTGCCTTAAGCAGTACTAATAAACCAAGCAAGATTGAAAGCTGAACTCGAGCTGCAACAGTTGTGCGCTCTTCTCTGACCTGCGGTCTAATGCCACCATAGATGTAATGAACAGCTGATGCGGCAATAATTGCCAATACGATTGTTGAAATACCCCAACCAATTAATGCCTGCCACATCGGAAGTTTGAAGGCAAAAAATGAGATATCAAGGCCAAATTGTGGATCGACCTGACCAAAATCTGTCGAGTTTCTGAAAAGTAACCAAGTTTGCCAAAATCTTGACCCAGAACTTCCGGCAAAGTAGAAGATTACTAAGAATGTTCCAATCAATACCAACTTACGAATTGGCTCTAATTGAGCACGGTATCTCTCTAAGCTTTCAGCTTCGACTGATACTGGTACAT
>WLEM01000068.1 GCA_009704285.1 Actinomycetota bacterium | reverse complement strand
ATATTTACTGGATTTTTAAAGTTAAGTGAGAGATTTTGGGAAATTACTACCCGTCGATCACTTTTAATACTGGCGGGTGAGATTTTTGCATGTGCATCTGTGCCACTTTCAATGCCCAAAATTAAATTTGGGTTCAAAGAAATCCCTCGCCAAAGTGCAATCTCATCTCGTGGCGCGACCCCATAAATATCAATCCCCATGCCACATAAATCGGTAAGTAATTGGAAATGGGTATGTGGTGGCCAACCAACATTTTCTTCCTCTTTACCCATCCGCCCAATCAATCCACCAGCCTTAATCTCTTTTCCGACCTTCCAATCTGGCATGGAATCAATAGATAGGTGGCCATAAAGAGTCCAAAATGGAACTCCTTGATCAGTTTTATGACGCAAGATGACAACTGGACCGTAATCTAAATGTGTTGAGTTGTTATTAAATATCTCAATCACCCCATCTAATGGCGCATAGATTGGCGTGCCAGCTGGCATTCCAACATCAACTCCTAAATGAAATGTTCTAGCGCTGTCTGAAGCCGGATTAAAAGCCTCACCCTGATAAACATTTCGATTCTCGCAGTAGTACCCAATTGTTACCTGCGCACCGCTCTTGGCCATTAAATCCTCAATCTCCTGGGTACTTCGCGCAATCTCTGGGTTATCAAATGACCAGTTGATATAAACCCGCTTTAGATCTGAGAAAGATTTATCTAATAAATTAGCTGGCTTTGTTACAAGCAAGTAATCTCGAACTGCTTTGGCATTGGGATTTGCCTCAAGCCCAATCGCATTTCTTAACCTAAAGAGTGCAAAATTGGAGTCAAATTTATCCAAGGCAATTAAACAATCAGGGACATCTTTTTGTGAAATAGATAGGTAATCATTGTCTGGATTATTTGATCTCTGTAGTGCTGCATTTGCAACACTTGATGCCAATCTAACCTTTACTAACTCGATAAAAATAGCGATCTCATCTAAAGAAAGTGGATTAACGCTGTGATAGCCACGGACAAACTGAGCAATCTGTTTTACTGGGTCATTAGATTTTAATCCAACATACGCCGCCGCTACTGCAGCTCCTACCACTTTCGGTGCATAAATCATGTCTCCAAAATCAATCAAAACTAGTTTGTCTTCATCCTCGATAATGTTGTAATCATTTCCATCATTGTGTATTACCTGCATCGGCATCTGCTTTAACTTTGGCAGCACATTTTTCTTATAATTATTTAATGTCTTATCAACTACAGCCTGCACCTTAGAATCGGTGATCTTGGAACTCCAAGCCAACAACTTTTCTGCCTGCAACATATTCCAAATAAAGGAGGCATCTAATGACTTCCGCTCCTCTTTACTAATCTTCATTGATTTTAGATTCTTATCAACTGTGGCAATTAACCGCCCTAATTGCTCAATTTCCTCTCCTGTATGTTCATCCTTAACGCCCCAAGCAGTGCCTTCATGGAAGGTAAGCAGCCTGGCAGCTGAATTTTTGCTTGGATTTATTAACAGCTTCTTACTCTTGGTAGCCACCACTGCTGGTGAGGTATTGACTTTGTTATCTTCTAAAAACTTTAAAACTCTGTTTTGTAGATTTAACTTAATCTTTAGCGATGCATCAACCTTTGGGTAGATCTTTAAAACGTAATTCTTCTTGCCAGTAATTTTGAAGTTAATATCTCGCTCACTTGGCAGGGCAGAAATCTGTGCCTCTATTCCCCAGTTTTTCTTAAGGAGGGATTTCGCCTCTATATCTTTCACTTAAATCCCCCTCATTATTTTAAAATTTCCCATTTGCAAGAATGAATTCCGCCAAGGCAGCATCTTGGATACCAAGCCCGACTGAGAAATAATAAATGACTTGTTCTTTATTTTCTCTGCCCTTGACATTTCCGGCATAAACTCCACCAATTGATTGAGCGTATTGCCAGGCGCGTTCATAATTTTCCAGGGTTTTAACCACTGATCCTGATTGCTCTGAAATTGTCTTTGCATCATCACCAAAAACCTTATCAGCCTTAGATAACGCCGAAACTGATACTTCCAGCCGGTTAGGTGCAAATGAGCCAATAGAAATGCATGTGGAACCAGAATTTAACGCAGAGTTAATGACTGGCTCTTGAGAATTGGTGCAGATGAAAATCAAATCGCAATCGTAGGCTGCTTTTATATCTTGAGTTATCTCAATGCCCAGATCACTTTTCTTTAAATCTTGATCAATACCGATAATACTCTCTGGTTTAAAAATATGTTTTGCAGCATGTAGATGGGCTGCTCCCTGATGGCCAACTCCAATGACTGCAATCTTTTTTACTTGATTAGATAACTCCTTTGCAGCCGCCATACTTGCGCAGACGGTTCGCCACTTAGTTACCGCTTCTCCATCTAAAAATAACTTGACGCTACCGGTTGTGGCGTCAATAACTGAGACAGTGGTCTGTACTACTGGGATATCTCTGCCGGCATTACTAGGTACTACTGTGCCAAATTTAACAATTGTTGGACCATCACTTGATGCTCGTGCAATATAAGAAAACTGAGCATTTTCACCTTGTGACAAAATTGCTCGCGGTCCCATCACCGCCTCATTTAAGAAGAATTGTTTAAAAGCCTGTCTTTGATTTTCAACAATCGCTTCATATGTGCATAAATCGTTAATCTGATCAGCTGTAATAAATGGAGTCTGCACATGAGCCATAAGCCCTAGTGTAGATAGGAATGTCTACAATAACGACATGGAAAAGATCACATCCTCTAATCACCAGATAAGGCAGATTAAGTCTGCATCCGAGGTTGATTCCGAAGTGATGAAATCCTTGGTTCAACTACTCAAAGATGCTGTAGCTAAGAACTACTCCGTCGGTTTCATGAAGGATTCAACCGAGGCGGATTTTGAAAAATTTTGGATTGATGAAATTTCACTGTGCGAATCGGAAAATGGATTATTTGTTGCTACGGTAGATAAAAAAGTAGTGGGTTGTGTGATCATAACTAGGGAATTACGTGCTAACGGCAAACATCGTGCAGAATTTCGTAAATTACTGGTGCATTCAACAGTTCAAAAAATGGGTGTTGGAGCAGCGCTTGAAAAAGCTGCGACAAATTATGCCTCTGAAATTGGTCTGAAGCTTTTATATCTAGACTCTGCCACTACCTTTCTCGTGGAAGGTGTTTATGAAAAATGGGGTTGGAAAAAAAGTGGGCAGATTCCAAAGTTCGCTCAAAATCCCGATGGTTCACTTGTCTCAACATGGTTTTTCTACAAGTTACTAGATTAAAAAAGGGATAAACTGCACTTATGAGATCTGGCTTTATGTTTCTTTGGGCGATAGTAGTCTCTGCCTACATGATCATTTCCTATCGAAATAAGGTCAAAGCAGACAAAAACTTAGCCAAAGTTAATTGGGATACTTACAAGGTAAAACTGAGCATGAGTTGGTGGACAGGATTTCTCTGGGCCTCTGTGATTTTTACAATTTACTATTTTATTATCAACGCTGGTTTAACTAGGTAAGTACCTACTCCTCATTCCACCGTGGACTAGTACTTTTTGGTGGATAAATAGATTCGGTAATTAAAACAATACCTGGGGTACTGCTCACCGATCGTTTAGCCAGTACTTCAGAGAGTTGATTTAAATTACTTTCAATAAAATCAATTCCGAAGGATTGAGCCAACATTTTCCAATCTGGATTAAACAAATTGACGCCTCGCTCTGGATGATTCATTACTTTTTGATCAAAACGCAACATTCCATATCCACCATCATCATGGAGCAAAATTGTTAATGGCAATTGTTCTTGAGCAACTGTTGCCAACTCCCCAAGGCCAAAGGCAATTCCGCCATCACCACAAACAAGTAGTGTGGCAATCCCGGCAGAGGATGGACCCAAACTAGCTGGCAAACCAAAACCTAATGTTCCCCAGCCAACTGGATATGCAATTTGCCGAGGCCGCCTAGACTGCAAATAAACACCAGTCCAATAACCAGAAATTGCCATGTCACATACGATGTTGTTCTCACTAGGCCAGCTTTTTTCAATTGCATCAACTAATGCCATTCCGGCTTTGCCCTTATCACTGGCAGCAATTCTCTTGCGGGCTTCACTTGAAGTTTGTGACACATCAACCCAATTAGCTCTGCCATCTACGCCCAGTAACTGATCAATTACTCCAGATAAATCTGAGCTTTGTATAACCACATCTGCTGAAATATTTCGAAGAGCAATTTGAGGATTAGCATCAATTAAAACTATTTTCTTGGGAAAGTTGATACTCCAATTCTTTGTATTCATCCCGTCTAACTGGGATCCAAATACCAATAAAACCTCACACTCGGATAAGAGTTTTTCCGCTTCAATTTCATGTATTGGAATATT
>WLEM01000067.1 GCA_009704285.1 Actinomycetota bacterium | reverse complement strand
GAAATATATTTTTTAACTCAAAGTGTAATTTCACTAACTCACTTTCGATATCACTCTTAATCTTGTTTACTTCAGCTGCATAGCTAGCCGGTAGATACTGTTGCAGGTCTAATACAACGGAGATAATGGCAATTTGTGATGAATTGCGATCAGCAATTCCTAGATCTCGTTTTGCAATTTGATCAAACTGATCCGGAGCCAGGGCGCCAGTTAATAGGTCAATTTGGCCATCGTTGGAGAGGAATATCGATTGGATCACCTCTTCATACTTATTCATAGTAGTTAGAAAGGGTAGTATTTAAATATGGATATGAAAAGATTTTTTTCAACTGAGCGCTGCCGTATTCGTGCAAGTTTTTTACTTAAATTTGAGTCTCTAATACTTTTTGGGGTAGTTATTTACCTACTACTTGCGCCATTTATCTCCGATGTCAGTGTGCCCGCTGCACTATCTGCTGAGATTGTTTTTGGAACCTTAGCCAGCGTTGGACTTTGGTTTTCAGCAAGGGCTTTTGATAAAAAAAGATCATTTGGAAGGGCGCCGGCAGTTTTAGCTAATTTAATCGCACTAGGAGTTTCTTACTACATGATTACAGGACAACTTTATTTAGTTGGAATCCCTTTAGCGCTTTTAGCCGGTGCTACCTTAATCTCATCTGCACTTGGCTATTCAGAGTAATTACCACTCAACTATCTGTCGATCCTCCCAAAGCAAACCAGTCTTATCAACTGCAGGATCAAAAGATCTAGTTGCAAGCCATATTGCTGTTTCAGCACCCTCTGCCGCACTCCGTGGTGCATCTGGACCACCCATATCTGTTCGTGAGTGATTAGGACAAATTGCATCCACTAAAAATCCACGTGCACCTAAACCGGTTTCATATGAAAGGTTTTTAACCAAAGCGTTAACACCAGCCTTACTAATTCGATAAGGAGCAAGACCGCCATGCGTGCCAGGGCCAGACATTCTTCCTAAGCAGGCAGAGTAAACAACTACCCGTCCTTTTCTAGCCTCGGCCATAGCTGGTCCTAATTGATTGATTGCAGTAAAGACTGCATCTAAGTTAATTGATAAAACTCTGCGCCACTCCTCATCTGTTGTTCGCAAAGTTTTAGACATTTTCTCACTCATTACGCCATGGGCTAGAACTAAAACATCTAACACGGAAAAACCTTTTTCAGTTGCATCATTAGTTATATCAATTAAAGTTTGGCGAAATTTTTCACTATCGGCCACATCCACTGCTCGATACTGGCAACCTAACTTTTGCGCACTTTCCTTAACCCGAGAGGCATCTTTACCAATTAAGTAAACAAATATTCCTGACTCAATTAATCCCTTTGCAGTTTCATAGCCAAGACCCCGTGATCCACCGGTAACAATTGCCCACTTTTGATCTGTACTCATGGGCGCAACCTTGCCGTTGTTTATGCCTAATTGCCACAGTAATTTATGTGCTGGTGGCCACTTTCACTTGAATCAATCGGCTCCACCGGTTTAGCCAGCGCTGGCTTGGAGTTAAGATTATCCTCAGATCGAGCAACGGAGCATGGTCAAAATAGGGAGAGCATAAGTGAGCGAAGTCGGAGCCAATACGCCCGCAAATCACTTTGGTGGCTCCTTTGGACCTAACGAGTGGTTAGTCCAAGAGATGTATGAAAGATATCAAGCAGATCCTGGATCAGTTGATAAAGCTTGGTGGGATTTTTTTGCAGATTTCAAAGGTAACTCATCTCTAAATGGCACGGTAATTTCAGCAACGCCAGTAGCAAAACCAGGAACACCACCGATTCCTAAAGCGCAATTAGCAAAAACTGCTCCAGTCATACCAACTGTTGCTGCCCCACAGATTGTTACACCATCTCCTGTTGAAAAAATTGAACCGATTCAAGTTACTAATACAGCACTTAAACCAGCTGATCCAGTTGTGAAACCAATTCCAACTTTGATCACACCAGGTGCCTCATCGATTGAACCATTACGAGGTGTTGCAGCCAGAGTTGTGCAATCAATGGAGGGTTCACTAACTGTTCCAACAGCTACCAGTGTTCGCGCTGTGCCTGCAAAACTTATGATCGATAATCGCACTGTAATTAATAACCATTTAAAGCGTGGTCGTGGTGGCAAGGTTTCATTTACTCACCTAATTGGTTACGCAATGATCAAGGCGATCCGTGCAATGCCGGAGATGAATGCGTTTTTCACTGCCCAAGATGGAAAACCAGCAATTGGCCATCCTGAACATATTAATTTAGGAATAGCAATTGACTTAGCTAAGCCAGATGGCTCTCGCCAATTACTTGTGCCATCAATTAAGGGTTGTGAAGATCTAGATTTTGCTCAATTCTGGTCTGCTTATGAAGACACAGTACGAAAGGCTCGTGGTGGCTCATTAACAGTTGAAGATTTTGCTGGCACAACTATTTCACTAACCAATCCAGGAACTATCGGCACCGTGCACTCGGTACCAAGGTTGGTGCAGGGCCAGGGAATGATTCTTGGCGTTGGCGCCCTTGATTATCCAGCTGAGTTCCATGGTGCTAATGAACAAACTTTGTCAGAGTTAGGAATTAGCAAGGTTGTAACACTTACCAGCACTTACGATCACAGAATCATTCAAGGTGCTCAATCTGGTGACTTCTTGCGAAGAATTCATGAAATTTTGTTGGGCGAAGAGAATTTCTATGATGAAATCTTTGAAGCTCTTCGAATTCCATATGTGCCAATTCGTTGGGTAACAGATATGCAAGATGCCAAGGCTGATGAATCAGTTAAGACAGCTAAGGTTCAAAAACTAATTGATGCATATCGCACCACCGGTCATTTAATGGCAGATGTAGATCCACTAACTTATGTTCAAAGATCGCACCCAGATTTAGATGTAGTTACACATGGTTTATCCCTTTGGGATCTAGATCGAGAGTTTGCAACAGATGACTTTGGTGCAAAATCAAGTATGAAGCTGCGTCGAATCCTTGGCATATTGCGAGACTCCTACTGCCGCACAATTGGTGTGGAGTACATGTACATTGCTAATCCAGTAGAGCGCAAATGGATTCAAGAACGGATAGAGGTAGGTGCTCCCAGAACTGCTCGTGAAGAGCAACTTAGAATTTTACGTAAACTCAACTCGGCTGAAGCTTTTGAGTCTTTCTTGCAAACAAAATATGTTGGGCAAAAGAGATTTTCATTAGAAGGTGGTGAGTCAGTAATTCCTTTACTTGATGCCATGATTTCATCAGCGGCTGAAAGTAAGTTAGATGAAGTTTGCATCGGTATGCCCCATCGTGGTCGACTTAATGTTTTGGCAAATATTGCAGGTAAATCGTATGGACAGATTTTTCAGGAGTTTGAAGGAAATTATCATGACAATGAGGTGCATGGTTCTGGCGATGTTAAGTATCACCTTGGCACAAAGGGTGTATTCACCGCTGCAAGTGGTGCGACTACAAAGATTTACTTAGCAGCAAATCCATCACACCTGGAGGCAGTAAATCCAGTTCTAGAGGGAATTGTTAGAGCTAAGCAGGATAAATTAAGGGCTGTATCCGGTGATACTTCAGTAGATGAGCAAAGTTCATTTCCAGTTTTACCAATCCTTCTACATGGTGATGCCGCATTTGCTGGTCAAGGAGTAGTTTCTGAAACCCTCTCACTCTCATTGTTAAAGGGATATCGCACTGGCGGAACTATCCATGTTGTGATTAATAATCAGGTTGGATTTACTACCTCACCACATGCAGCACGTTCTTCTACTTACTCAACAGATATCGCAAAGATGATTCAGGCCCCGGTATTTCATGTCAATGGTGATGACCCTGAGGCTTGTGTTCGAGTTGCACGGTTGGCATTTGAGTATCGACAAGCATTTAATAAGGATGTTGTGATTGATCTGATCTGCTACCGCAGACGTGGGCATAATGAAGGCGATGAGCCAAGCTTTACTCAGCCAGTAATGTATAAATTAGTAGATGCCAAACGCTCAACTAGAAAACTTTATACTGAAGCATTAATCGGTCGCGGTGACATAACTGTGGAAGAGGCCGAAGAGGTACTGCGTGACTACCAGCAACAACTAGAAGGTGTATTTACAGCAGTTCATAACACTGAGCCACAAAGTGATCCAAACTGGAAGGCGCCAGTGGTCCCTGCTCCTGAAACAGTTAATACTTCAGTTTCAGAATCTGTATTGAGCAGTATTGCTGCTACTCAGTCTGCAACTCCAAGTAACTTCACAGTGCATCCAAAATTGCTTCCGCAACTATTAAAGCGCACTGAAATGCTGGCAGATGGCACAGTCGACTGGGCAGCTGGTGAGATGTTTGCCTTCGGTTCTCTGCTTTTAGAGGGCCATCCAATCAGGATGAGTGGACAGGATGTTCGACGCGGAACATTTAGCAATCG
>WLEM01000066.1 GCA_009704285.1 Actinomycetota bacterium | reverse complement strand
TGGGCCATTGCGGCAGGGTGTAGCACTCTTTCCTGCTGAAAATCGGCTGTGATGCGAACCACCATCTACCTCCAACCAGCTGCGTATGAGATTGCTAGGGCAGAAGGTTATCCTTAACCCTATGCGTATCGCTCACCGAAAATCCCTGATTCCACTGTTGGCATTAAGCCCACTGTTAGCCGGATGCGCACAGTCTGAAGTCTCAGGACTGGGTTTTGAAGAGGGTATATCAAGCGTAAATGATCAATCACTTTCACTTTGGCAAGGTGCTTGGATCACTGCAGGTGTAGTTGGCGTAATTACTTTAATTTTAATTTTATGGCCAGTGTTTTTTCACCGCAAGAAAGATGAAAGTTTTCCTAAGCAAACCCAGTACAACATTCCAGTTGAGGTTGCCTACACAGTTATCCCATTAATAATTGTGGCAGTACTTTTCTACTTTACTGTTCAGCGAGAATCTAGGATTTTAAAGATTACCCCTGAGGTACTAATTGCTGAAAATGCGGGCTCAGTTTCAATTCTAGAAGATGCCAATGGCAAGAAAATAGTAATCACGCCAGAGGATGGTGGTGCACTAGTTACTTACCCATTATCTCCCGAGCAGGAACTCCTAGTTAAAGAAGGAGATAAAGTTGCAGACGGCCAACAACTAATTGTTGGAGAAAGGGTCTCGCACTTTATTGATGTAGTTGGCTTCCAATGGTCTTGGCAGTTTAAGCACCGAAGTGCCGGTGAGTATAAGAGCGCCACTATTACGGGAACTCCTGCGCAGCCACCAACCTTGGTTCTGCCACAGGGTGAGCGAGTTCGATTCACCTTAGATGCTAATGATGTAGTCCATGGTTTTTGGATTCCGGCATTTATGATTCAGATGCAGAACTTGCCTGGGGTAACAAACCAATTGGAGTTCACCGCCAACAAATTAGGAACATATCCTGGACGTTGCAATATTTTATGCGGGCGAAACCATGCCCAAATGTTGTTTACGGTCAAAGTTGTAACGAAAGCTGAGTACCAAAAATATTTGGAAGATTTAGTAGCCGAAGAGAAAGCAGTAACCTCATGACCACATACGCTCAGCGCCCGGTTCTTTCTTCATCTGCTGCTCCCGCGCCAACCTCAAAGGGAAAATTACTAGTTAAGTGGCTGACCTCAACAGATCACAAAACTATCGGTTACCTTTACTTAATAACCTCATTCGCCTGGTTTTTAATTGGTGGCTTGCTTGCGCTTTTATTGCGTGGTGAATTAGCAAGACCTGGAATGCAGTTTTTAAGCAATGAGCAGTACAACCAAATTTTTACCATGCATGGCACCATTATGTTGCTTATGTTTGCAACTCCACTATTTGTTGGTTTTGCAAATGTAATTATGCCGCTGCAAATCGGAGCAGCAGATGTAGCCTTCCCAAGATTAAATATGCTTTCTTACTGGCTGTATTTATTTGGTGGCACCATGGCGTTTATTGGATTTATTACTCCAGGGGGAGCGGCATCATTTGGATGGACCGCGTACGCACCTTTATCTAACTCTCAATACTCACCTGGAATTGGTGCAGATCTTTGGTTGATGGGCTTAGCAATTGGTGGTTTAGGAACAATTTTAGGTGGCGTTAACTTTGTGACCACAATTTTAACGATGCGAGCACCAGGTATGACGATGTTTAGAATGTCGATCTTCTCTTGGAATGTGCTCTTAACATCTATTTTGGTATTGATTGCGTTCCCACCCCTTGCCGCAGCTTTCTTAGCCTTGGAATCAGATCGTCTCTTTGGTTCACATATATTTGATCCAGCAAATGGCGGAGCTATGTTGTGGCAACATCTATTTTGGTTTTTTGGTCACCCTGAGGTGTATATCTTGGCCCTACCATTTTTCGGTATTGCTACTGAGATTTTGCCAGTATTTAGTCGTAAACCTATCTTTGGTTACAAAGGCTTAATTGCTGCAACCATTGCAATTGCTGCCCTTTCTGTTGCAGTGTGGGCTCACCACATGTATGCCAGCGGACAAGTTCTCCTGCCCTTCTTCTCCTTTATGACATTTTTGATTGCTGTACCAACTGGAGTTAAGTTCTTTAATTGGATCGGTACGATGTGGCGCGGATCTGTCACATTTGAAACTCCAATGTTGTTTGTACTTGGTTTCTTAATTACCTTCTTATTTGGTGGATTAACTGGTGTTATTTTGGCAAGCCCCCCACTTGATTTCGCAGTCTCAGCTTCCTACTTCGTAGTGGCACACTTTCACTATGTTTTGTTTGGAACTGTGGTGTTTGCGATGTTTGCTGGTTTTTACTTCTGGTGGCCAAAATTCACCGGCAGAATGTTGGATGAGACCTTAGGCAAGATTCACTTCTGGACATTATTTTTTGGCTTCCACCTAACATTTTTAATTCAGCACTGGCTTGGAATTAAAGGCTTTCCTCGTCGATACGCAGATTATTTAGCCTCCGATGGCTTCACCTTCATGAATATGGTTTCCACAGTCGGTTCTGGCTTGTTAGCACTTTCCATGATTCCATTCTTCCTAAATATTTGGCAATCAAGGACATCACCACTGGTAAACACCGATGATCCATGGGGTTATGGATCATCTTTAGAGTGGGCAACTTCTTGTCCGCCACCACGACATAACTTCACCTCCATTCCGCGAATTCGAAGTGAGCGGCCAGCCTTTGATCTTCATTATCCGCATATGGCGCAGAAGGAAAAACATTAATGAAGACTAGCTGGGTTTTGTTTGTTGGCTTGGCAGTTTTTTACTTTGTAATGGCAATCATCTACTGGCAGGTTGGTGGTGAGCCAGTAGGTATCACTGCGATTTTGTTGAGTGGTGGTTTATCGTTAATTGTCGGTTTTTATCTATGGTTCACCGCTCGCCGACTGGGAAATGTTTTGCCGGAAGATAATTTGCAGGGTGAGATTGCAGATTCAGCTGGTGAAATTGGTTTTTTCTCACCACACTCATGGTGGCCATTACCAGTAGCATTATCAGCAACTGCTGTCGGTGTCGGACTTTTGATTGGCTGGTGGTTAGTTCTAATTGCAGTCGGATCTTTAATAATTTCAATCCTTGGTTTAGTTCTACAGTATGAGCGCCCTTCAAACTCACTTCACTAACCATGAAAGAACGCGCTGAGATAGTAGAAACTGGCATTCCGCTGTTTTACAAGGCGCAATTAGAAATCCAAGCTCCAGCCAAGAAAATTTTTGATTTTTTATCTAATCCGGATAACCACCTACTAATGGATGGCTCTGGCATGCTTAGAGGCAAAATTAAAGGACCTGATCGCCTATTTTTAGGTGCAAAATTTGGCATGAAGATGCGCTGGGGAATTCCATACTTTATTACCAATCAAGTTATTGAGTACCAGGAGAACAAAGTGATCGCTTGGCAGCATTTACTGCATAACGTATGGCGGTATGAGATAGTGGAGATATCTGCCAACAAATGCCTAGTAATTGAAAGTTGGGACGGACGAAAGGCCATATGGAAATGGTGGGTAGATGACTCCTATAAGTGGGTTCCAAAAGCTATGGCCAGAACATTAGTTAGGCTCAAAGGATTATTATCTGAATGAGTTTGATCATTCCAACCGACTCTGAGATTGATTATTTAGCAAAATCTGCTGTTGAAAATGCTCGAGAACTAATCGAAGAATCTGCACCAAATCTAAAAAGATATGACCGAGCCAGTCGGAAGAGATTTACAAGATTATTTAAAGATCCCAAAGCAATCTCTGTAACGGTATCTCTTACCGATGAAGTAATGCGAATTTCTTCACCAAAAGATGCGGTTCGAATCTTAAGGAAAGCGGCAAAAGATGCCACAGTTGCTGGTTTTGGTTTGTTTAACACAACTGGCTTAAAACTAATTGCTTTGCTATCAAAATTACTGCCAAAACCTGTTTTGTTTGCAGTCCACACCCAGGTCAAACTTTTGTCAAAGGGAATAATCCTGCCAGCTGAAAGTAAGCGACTTGCCAGACAAATAAAACGCAGAGCCAAAAAAGGAATTAGATTAAATATAAATGTCTTAGGCGAAGCGGTATTGGGAGAGAAAGAGGCGGCTGAGCGGTTTGAACGAGTGCTAGAAATGATGGAGCGTGATGAGGTTAATTACGTATCGGTAAAGCTCTCATCAGTGGTTAGCCAAATTATTGCTCTAGATCGAGTTGGCACATTGGAGCGGGTGAGTGTTAAGTTGCGTGAGATTTATCGAAAATCAATTGCAACTAATACCTTCGTTAATCTGGATATGGAGGAGTTTCGAGATCTTCGTTTAACGGTTGACGCATTTAAGTTAGTGTTAGAGGAAGGAGAGTTTAAGAATCTTTACGCAGGTTTAGTTCTACAGGCTTATCTGCCCGAATCCCACGAAGTTTTTGCCGAGTTGGTTGAGTGGTCAGT